>JALUTJ010000348.1 GCA_027057985.1 Chromatiales bacterium | reverse complement strand
ATATCACGTTGTTCTTCAAATTTAAGCCGTTTTTTTTTTTTTTTGGAGATATGGAGTTTTCCCTTATCATCTATCAGTAACACATACTTGATGACCATGGAGCGGGCAATTTCAACCCATTGCTTCGGTCCGGCAACAAAAAGAGCCGTTGCTGCAGCATCTGCGGTACTGCCGTTCGTATGCAGCACGGTCACCGATTGTGACCCCTGTGCCGGGTAACCGGTGCGGGGATCAATAATATGATGGTAATGCTGATCGCCATTTTTCTTACTTTTGAAATAGCGTTCATAATCACCCGAGGTAAAGACCGCTTCACCATCATTGAGTTCCAGCGTGGCGACGATAGCGTCTTTTTTGCGCGGATCGCGGATGGCGACCTTCCAGGGCCTGTCACCGTGTCTGCCGATGACCTTGAGATCACCACCGGTATTGATAATGGCGTTATTAATACCCTGCTGCTTCAGGTAGACCAGCAGGCGATCGATGGCATAGCCCTTGGCAATACCGCCAAGATCGATTTTAACTGCCGGGTTGGTATTGCTCATACGCACGCCCTTGATAGTGATATCTT
The DNA here is from genome assembly GCA_027057985.1 of Chromatiales bacterium. Classification (GTDB taxonomy): domain Bacteria; phylum Pseudomonadota; class Gammaproteobacteria; order UBA6429; family Thiohalophilaceae; genus JAGLTQ01. The sequence goes on along the minus strand of JALUTJ010000348.1, from coordinate 2,743 downwards.
CCAGGGTCGGGTTCATCTTCACCAGCTTCCGGATTTCGGCATCGGCAGGTAGTATGCCGGGCTGCTTGTTGCTGTGAAAGCCCCAGAGTGCTATCAGTTTGCCAATGGCCGGGTTAAATAATTGCTTACTCTGCCTTGCCAGCACTTTGGCAACCTTGACGACTTCCAGCACGCTGGGGGCAGCAGAAAATTCACCAGTATATTCGAGTAACTGGTTCATGCGATAAAGTGAGCCGGGTTCCCAGACATGCCAGATGCGGTGCATCACGGCAAGATCATCACGAATATGGCGAAAGGCCTGCTGCGCTTTTTGCTCATCGACATCATACAGGGTGACTTCGATCAGGGTACCGAAGGCAAGAAAACTGTCATGGTACTCGCGTGGCTTTTGCTGGCAGGCGACTGCGGCAACAAGCAGTATCAGAATGAAAAGAAATCGGGTTGTGACAAGTTTAGACATTTTGAAACCGGCTCTATTATTTTTGTTGTACTATCCAGTCCATCAGGGTGGCACTGATATTGATATTGTACTGGGCATCGAGTTCCCGAATACAGGTGGGGCTGGTGACATTGACCTCGGTCAGGTAATCACCGATCACGTCGATACCAACGAAAATCAGTCCCTTTTCTTTTAGCAGTGGCGCAACCTGCTCACAGATCCAGTAGTCGCGCTCGGTCAGTTCCACGCCAACGCCTTCCCCGCCTGCAGCAAGGTTAGCCCGGGTTTCCCCCTTTGCCGGGATCCGCGCCAGCGCATAGGGCACCGGCTCACCGTTAATCAGAAGAATGCGCTTGTCACCCTTGGTTATTTCGGGGATAAAACGCTGTGCCATGGCCAGTTTTGTCCCATGCGCGGTCAGGGTTTCGATAATCACACCGATATTGCCGTCATTGGCTTTCACCCGGAACACCGAGGCACCCCCCATACCTTCGAGCGGCTTGAGGATGATATCCTGGTGCTCACGGTGAAAATCCCGCAGCAGCTCGGCGCGGGAAGTGACCAGGGTGGGGGGCATACACTGTGGAAAATGGCTGGTAAACAGCTTTTCATTGGCATCACGCAGGCTTTGTGGTCGGTTTATCACCAGGGTGCCTTTTTCTTCGGCATTTTCCAGCAGGTAGGTGGTGTAGATGTAGTTCATGTCAAAAGGCGGATCCTTGCGCATCAGAATCGCATCCAGTGCATGCAGCGGTAGATCCTGCGCTGGCTCGCACTGGTACCACTTTTCGGCATTATCGAAGACTTTCAGTGGTTGCATCCGGGCACGGGCTTCATCATGCGCCATGTAGAGATCCGGCTGCTCCATATAATAAAGTGTCCAGCCACGTGATTGTGCCTCGAGCAGCATGGCCAGAGTGCTGTCTTTTTTGAAATTAATGCCCCTGATGGGGTCCATTACCACGCCAATTTTCAGTGACATAAAATTATCTTCGATCAGTAGTTAAATAAGTGAAAAAGAGTGCTATAAAGGCACTATACCGTGAGTGCTCCCTCGCGTCATAGTGATATTTTTTCAAGTTGATAAATGAATTGTCGATAAAATGTTAAAAGCATTTCAAAATACATAAAAACAGGATATTTTCACGATTTGACTGGAAATAATGGCTTTTTTTGGCATAGTATGCAGAGTTTTAGTATGGTTTTCTGAAACCCTGAAAAACAGGCCAAAAAGACAAATATTCTATAGATTATAAATACTTATGGAATATAATTAAAATCTGTGTTAAATATATTAAATGGGAGTGGTGGGGTTTGCACCTTAAAATCAAGAAAAATCATATGGTTAGGCATGTTTCAGGATGTTGGCAGAGCAAGTAATGAGTGACGGATTTGAAGATCTGAAGGTAATGGTGATTGATGACAGTAAGACGATTCGTCGAACTGCAGAAACCCTGTTAAAAAAGGCCGGTTGCGAGGTTTTTACCGCCAATGATGGTTTTGAAGCACTTTCAAAAATTGCCGACCATAAACCCGATATTATTTTCGTCGATATCATGATGCCCCGGCTCGATGGCTACCAGACTACCGCTTTAATTAAAAATAACAAGATGTTCAAGGATACCCCGGTTGTGATGCTCTCCAGTAAGGATGGCCTGTTTGACCGGGCGCGAGGCCGAATTGTTGGCTCGGAACAGTATTTAACCAAGCCATTTACCAAAGATGAGTTACTCAGTGCCATTCAAAAGCTGGTTCTGGATTAGGTGCTCATAGGAAACATCTGGCAAAATCGGAAATACTAATACATTAAAAATAAGGTATCAGGAGAAATTGAATGGCTAACATTTTTATCGTGGATGATTCACCAACGGAGGTCCATGTTCTCAAAACGATTCTTGAGAAAAATGGCCACACGGTAGAATCTGCAGATAATGCAGAAGATGGTATTGAACAGATCAAGGCCAAAAAGCCACAGCTGGTGCTGATGGACGTGGTGATGCCGGGGATGAACGGTTTCCAGGCCACGCGCGCACTGACCAAGGATCCGGAAACAGAGGCTATTCCTATTATTATTGTTACCACCAAGGACCAGGAAACCGACAAGATGTGGGGCCTGCGTCAGGGGGCAAAAGATTATGTTACCAAGCCGGTGGATGAAGCCTTGTTAATCGAAAAGATCAATTCGATCCTGTAACGGAAGGTGTACTGATTAAATGGCTGCCGTATCCAGACCTTTTGCCCTGCTCAAGGACATTGAAAACCGGAGTCGAAGCAAGGCTGTTGGTTTACCGCAGCAGGTTGAAG
>JALUTJ010000347.1 GCA_027057985.1 Chromatiales bacterium | reverse complement strand
AAATCATAACGGGTAGTCAACTCGCGCCGCGCCTGGTCCAGTGCATTGGTCACTTCCTGGAAATCCACTTCTGAGACGACATCAAACGATGGCATGCTACTTCTCCTTCACTTGTTTAGGCATGGAATATGCTTATTCAATTCTACGGTTCCCGATCACATTTCTGGCCGCCGGTCTCACATCGACTGACAGCGCACAAAAAATGAGGATTGGTTCAAAGTTTACTTTAACCGGGAAAGCTATATTGAGTCTAACCCCACAGGTACCCCATTATGAAACAATTATTTATGATATTTGCTCTTGTTTCTCCGCTCATGCTCAGTGGCTGCAATACCCTGCAGGAAAAGCACTCGGACATCGCTAATGCCTGCGAACAGGGTATCCAGCAACTGGGAATGCGCCTGAAAAAACATGACCTTAATATCCACCAGACCAGCCTGAGTCGAGCCAACTCCCTGCTGGAAGCTGCGCAGATTCAAAGCCAGTTTGCCGAGTACCCTGGCTGCCTGGAGAAAATCCAGCGTGCCGAGGATTACCTTACTGGCCGGCAAGCGGCAATCATCAGCCGCCTGTCTATCTGACGAATTTTTCTCCGCAAAGAGGACGAGATACAGAGGATGCAGGATATTCAGGAGGAAAACTTGATGAGCGACCGTCGATTCGCCAGGGATTAGTAGAAAAGAAAAACCAGGCTACCAGACAAAATGGTAAGGAAATAACCCGGCAGGGCATATTTTTTTAACAGCCTGATCCCAAGGAACAGGATCAGCCCCATCTTCACCAGGGTGTTGACCATCACCGCAAGAATAATCGCCTTGCCACCCACCTCCAGCGGCAGGCTCTGAGTAGTCATTTTCGCAATCGACAGGGTGATGGCATCGACATCGATAATGCCGGAGATCCCTGAGAGGGTATAAAGGCCGGCATCACCGAACCAGGTGCGGATGCCCTTGGCCGAAAGCATGATGGCCGCCAGTATCAGACCAAAACGAATCGCAGCCCCCAGCTCAAACGGGTTGTTCGGCTGGTATTTAAGCTGCTTCACCTCACCCTTGTGCCGCCACAGAATCCAGGCATAGGCATAACTGACCAGCATCATGCCCGCCAGAGGCAACCAGATCACCTGTAATAGTTTCGGGTTGACCACGACCACCTCGATCATTACCCGCGGGAACATGGTTGCCGCTGCCACCAGCGCACCCGCGGCAATAATCCGTTGCAGCTTTTTTTCCTGGCTGAGCTTACTCAGGTATAAGGTCAGGGCGGTAGAAGACACCAGGCCGCCAAAAATACTGGTCAGCATAATGCCCTGGCGTGCTCCCGCCAGCTTGATGGCAAAGTAACCGGCAAAAGAGAGACTGGCAATCAGTACCACCATCCACCATAGCAGGTAGGGGTTGAGTGCCTGCCACGGGCCATAACCTTTGTCGGGCAGAACCGGCAGTAACACCACCGAGATCAACAGCAATTTCAGCGCAGCATGAATTTCTTTCTGTTCCAGAGTTTCCACCCAGTGGTGCAGGCGGGTTTTCAGGCTGAGCAGACTGGCTGTCACCACCGCGCTGGCCACGGCAATATTTTCCAGCCCTTTGACCGCCATCACACCGAGAGAGAAGGTAATCAGCGCCGCGACCAGGCTGGTAATGCCACGATCTTCGGCCTGGCTGCGGTTAACGATATAGGCCGCAACCAGCAGCACAGCCATTGCGAGGAAGGAAAATCCCAGCAGGATATCACCAAGGTGCTGTGAGAGAAGGCCCCAGATACCCCCGAGAAGGCCGATCAGGCCAAAGGTTCGCAGACCGGCAATATGACTGCCTTCCTTGCTGCCCCTTTCCTGCCAGCCACGCTCAACCCCGATTAACAGGCCTACGGCCAATGCAAGGCTAAGCGAAATAATATCATTCATAAGTTTGAGTCAAATGTATTAGAGAAAACGTACCCCGAAGTTATAGCCATGTTCGGCAAGCTCGACATGTTTCACTTCACCGGCAATATTGACCTGGCGTTTCTTTCCATTCTGAATCAGGTCAAACTGTAAACGCAGTAGTTCACCCCGGGTACGGGGCAGTTCCGCAAAAAGACCAATGCCCGAGGTGGAAATATCCCTGGCATGAATAACTGCGGACTTACCATCGACCGAGTTCATTATGATCTCACGCCTGAACGAGGTACGACGGTGTTTCCTTTTTTCGTGAATCTCCATTTTTTCCATTATCTCCATCCGATTTCTCCATAGACCTGTTATAGACCGGCATCGGGGGGAAATACCAGAAAACTATTGTTAATTATAATACAAAAATGAACGCATACTCAGGTACTGTCGGTGGTGATACCTGCTTTTTCCATCTGGTACTGGTGGATTTCCTGTTCCAGCTTTTCCTTGCGCTCAGGCAGAAACAGCATACCCAACCCGTAGCCCAGCACAGCACCGCTGAGATGGGCAATGAAATTCACCCCCGACTGGGTGTCGGAGAAGTACAGGGCATACATATCCCAGCTTACGTACCAGGCTGCCAGTAGCCAGGCTGGAACCTTGACGATGCGAGCAATAACGAAAAACCATACGAAACAGCGAATATTGATTTTCGGCATCAGGTAGACGAACAGGCCAATCATACCAAATACCACCCCGGAGAGCCCCAGGGTCGGCAAAGCATCATTGATATTCATCATCGCCAGCGAATAAGACAGGTTGGTGCCCACGGCGAAGGTCAGAAAAACGGTAACATAACGAAGCAGACCAAGGATCATTTCAATCGAGGCGGCAAAGGCAAAGAAGAAAAACAGGTTACCGATGAGGTGATCCCAGCCGGCATGAGCAAAAACTGCCGTCACCATGTTCACCAGGTTATAGGAATGCGGTTCGTAGATTAAGCGTGAGGTCAAATCCTCCTTTACCCCACTCAGCCTGAACTCGCGGTATTTCTCCACCAGCATATTGCGAATAATCGCATTGCTGGAAAATTCGCTGCGGCTATTAAACCTGTCAGCCTGAGCCACGAGATCATTGATGCTTTTTGTATGGTTTCTATCTGAATGAATGTGATAGAAAACCCGGCTACAGGCATCGATATCACGCTCACCGTAAACCTTATCAATAACCAGCCAGAACATCCTGTCATGATCCCGCTGGCAGAAACTGCGAGCCGCCTTTTGCATTTGATCGATGCTGGCTTCCTGCTGAATATAGACAAACACGCATATCAGGCTGATAAGAATAGTCATCAGCGGGATACGGTTAAAGTCCAGGTCAACGCGAAAGGGGAAAAACAGCATTTATGTCGATTCCGGTTAGTCGTTATCCGCTATTCTGTCAAAC
>JALUTJ010000346.1 GCA_027057985.1 Chromatiales bacterium | reverse complement strand
CATACTTAAATTTATGTAATGGAAGGCTATTCAGCTGATCGTTTTGCGATGACGTGGATATATCGCGCCAGTGACTGGTAAGGTTGCTGGCGTGAAAAACGCATTTCCAGCTCGATAATTTCCTCTTCACTGATTTCCTTACGTCTTTGGCGATGAATGCCATCGTAAAAAACCCGCACGCCACTTTTACACAGAACATCTAAACCCGACTGCTGCAACCATTTATCGACATCACCGGGATCCTGCGGGTTGGTTGGGGTCAGGGTAGTACCATCCCCCGCCAGCTGGTTATTGAACACATGAGAAAAATTACCATGCACAAGATTCTGATAAATCAACCCGGTTCGACTGTAAAACATCAGTGACAGGTATCCGCCTGGCTTGATATAGTCGAGTAACTGAGTAATCAGTTTTTCCGGTTCCGCCAGCCATTCCATTACTGCATGACACAATACAAGATCATACTGTTTGTCTGTAAAGCCGGATAATGCCTGTAAAGGGGTATGATAAAAGTTGACATCGGCATCGGGCTGTTGTGTCTGGAAAATATCCCGTGCTGCATCCAGCATTTTTTCTGAAATATCAGTCAGGGTAAGCTGGTGGCCTTTTTCTGCCAGCTGCAGAGCAAGGTGTCCCTGGCCAGCCCCCACATCAAGGACCGATAAACCACCCTGTTCAATACCGGGAACATACTCCAGCAGATCACGCCATAATACTGCCAGCCTGATTCTACCCTTGGCAGTATGGTAAATATTCTTGCCAAAACGCCGCACCAGATTGTCAAAATTCAGGTCATTCATTATTTATACTTAATATTAAAATTTACACTCTAGCTGAACTGTTATCACCATAGTATATAATATCAGAACGACAGATAAGTGCCTTGCAGGATAACGAATGAGCATAACAAAGATAAAACATCACCAGGCTGAATTAAAGAGGTGCCATAAGTGTCCGGATATGACTGGGCCACCTGTCGTCGGTAATACCGTTAATTCAAAAGTGATGTTGATTGGGCAGGCTCCCGGTGACAGGGAAATCCTGATTCCAAAGCCCTTTGCCTGGACCGCCGGTAAAACCCTGTTTAAATGGTTTACACCACTGGGGCTGGATGAAGAAGCATTCAGACAGCGTGTATACATGGCTGCGGTATGTCGTTGCTTTCCCGGTAAGAAACCTCAAGGTGGAGATCGTGTACCGAACTTAACCGAGATTAAAAACTGCGCGCCCTGGCTGCAACGTGAATATCATTTACTGCAACCTGAACTGGTCATTGCGGTAGGTAAGCTGGCCATCAGCCAGTTTATCGAGGTAAAAAAGCTGGTCGATGTGATTGGCAGCAAACATGTCATCACTCTGGATAAGCGGGAAATAGATCTCATCCCCCTGCCACATCCCTCCGGGGCTTCAACCTGGCATATTACAGAACCCGGAAAAACATTATTAAAACAGGCATTAAAACTTATCCAACAGCACCCTGCCTGGCAACACTGCCTTGAAAAATCTTAAATTACGGGGGATACAGGTTTATTAAGCTGCGGCGCTGCATCCCCCGTTATAAAAAGGTTTATTCCATTTCAAATTTTACGGTTGGACGTTTTTCCAGTGTCCATTCATGCATAGAACCGTCATAAAGTTTCACATTCCTGTTTCCCAGCAGCTCACTCATTACAAACCAGCTGCCAGAAGCAAGGTGTCCACTATTACAGTAGGTAATCGCCTGTTTATTCGGCTTGACACCCAGCTCAGCCAGCAGTTTTCTGGCCTTATCAGCAGCAATAAATTTAGCCGGCATTTTTGTCGTTAACAGTTCATTTGGATAAGGTTTTGCACCGGGGATATGGCCATTATCATAAACATAGGATTTCTTATACCAGGTACCAAGGTATAAACTGATAGGACGGGTATCAACCAGCTGGATACCTTTTTTACTGGCTTTTGCGACTTCATCACTGGTGGCAAGTATTTCCTTACGCTCAGCAGTGGCCACCCAGTTACCTTTTGCCGGTTTTGCGGCAGTCGTGCTGATAGAACGCCCATCATTGATCCATTGCGCCATACCGCCATTGAGAATAGCCATATTGTCATGGCCATAGTATTTCATTTGCCAGTAAAAACGCGTCGCCATGGTCACATCACCATTACCCTGGCCTTTGGAAACAATCACGATAGCACTGTCTTTATTGACACCGGACGACTGCATGAGTTTTTCAAAATCACTTTTCGCAACGATCATTTTCTGTACCTTGCGGCCATTGATAGTCCGGGTACTGCGTAATTTCCTGTAATTAACAAGAATTGCACCAGGAATATGTCCTCCTACCTTGACCAGTTTACGCTTACCGCTCTTCTTGCTGGTTTTAAATACAGGCTTTTTGGTAAAACTTTTAACATCCTTACGAACATCCAGGATAATTACCTTGTCCTTGTTATTTGCCAGCCACTGAGTGTCGACCAGAGGACCCGGCAGTTTCATGGCGAAGGCCGTACTGCTTAATAATAGTATCGCCAGGGAAAATACAATTTTTTTCATTTTATCTGCCTCACCTGTTTAATTTTAATTTGGAAAGTATAGTAAAGAACAAGGTCGCATGCCTTGATTCAGATCATATTAATATTGGCCGCGTTGTAATAATTCAAGTACATTATCGATTGCGACCTGTGAAAGCAGGTAGACCGATCTGTCCTGCTGAATATCCCCACCGAGAGACTGTTTTTTCTCTTCCAGTATCCTGTCCCGCTCCTTTATCAGGCTGATGACGGTTTGCTTTTCAAGCAATAACAGGCTCAGCAGCCACTGTTCAACAAGTGAAAGTTTACTATCAGCCGGCTGTAGCGGTAGCTGGTTAAATTTTTTGACCAGCTCATCGGCGGCTAACCAGCTTTCACCACTCACCCAGAGATTAACCGTAAACCAGCCCAGTGGCTGCCCCATAGAATCCATTGACAAGGCCACCAGATGTGACCAGCGTTCCTCTGCAATACGAATAAATATATGAAAATGCCCGTGCTCAGCGGGGAATCTGTGTACCCCTTTGCGACTGGCCGGGTGACAATGATAATAGGCCCGTAGCCCCTGCAGACTAAACTGTAAAAATCCCGGCGGGTACTTTTTATTTTCTTCGAGCGGCTTCGTAGCATCGATGACCTGTAATACCGCGTTACTTTGCATCTCGGCCAGTTTAACCAGGCTGGCTGCAAAAACAGCTGCCGCATCTGCCGTAGAACTGCTCACCGCGAACTAGTCACCCAGACCACAGGGACTTTCATCGCTGCTATCGAGTGAACAGGGCGATCCACTCTCCTCATTATCCAGCGAACAGGG
>JALUTJ010000345.1 GCA_027057985.1 Chromatiales bacterium | reverse complement strand
GGTATAAATGCTCTCGTGAGTTTTACCTAACTAACTCTAATAAAAATATATATATTTTTAATAAACAATAAGGAAGGAGTTCATAATGAACAAGAAAATTATTGCTATCGCAATGGCTTCAGCAATGGCTGCTCCAGCAGTTATGGCTGACGTAAAAATCTCTGGTCGTGTTGGCGGCGAATTAACTTTCGTACCTGCTAATTCTTCAGGCCGTGCTGGTGTAACCGGTAATGCTTCTGATTCAACCAAGGCTTCTCGCGAATTCAGCGACTTTGGTTCTGCCAACCGTATCCGTTTCGATGGTTCTATTGGTAACGCATACGCTATCAATGCTTACAATGATGCAAACGGTCAGCGTTCTAGCCAACGTGAATTACTCGCCGGTTACAAGCTGAGCGGTGGTAGCTCAATTCAGTTCGGTCGTATGCCAACGGCAGGTAAGAACGCTGAAAAAGATCCATATATCACTACTTTCCTCCAGGTTCGTGATACTGCCGCCCTGGTTGGTACTAACAAGATCTATGTATCTAACAGCTTTGTAAATGGTCTGGTTCAGTACAAGACTAAAGTGGGTGGTGGTAACCTGACTGTTCAGTATGATCCAACTGACAACTATCCTACTAGTAATTCTGGTCATATTGCTCTTGCCCTGACAGGTAAAGCTGGTGGCATGAACTACTTCGTTGCTTATAACAATGGTACTGCTGCTGCTGGCGGCGCTGGCAACAAGGAATACAACTTCAAGATCGGTGGTTCCATGAAGATGGGTTCTGCCAAGATCACTTTAGTTGTGACTGATACTCAAAACTCTGCTGGTACTAACAAGACCACTGCTACTACTGCATGGGCTGATTTCGGCATGGGTAACGGTCTGAGTGTTAACGTTGGTTACGGTGCTAACGGCGACACTGGTAGCTGGTCTCGTATTGCTGTTAACAAGAAGCTGAACAAAGGCACTAACGTATTCGGTGGTGTTGTAAATTCTGCTCCAGTTAGTGGTACAGGCGCTACTGTATTCGGTGCTGGTATGATCGTTAAGTTCTAAGTCTGACTTAAAACTTGCAAGATCAAAAAAGGGACACTTCGGTGTCCCTTTTTTCATGCCTGTCATTTCCAGTTATTCAGTTTGCTTTTTGTTTTGCGTAGATACCATCTCTCCACCCCCGCCTTAACCTTGCCCTTGAAGGGGAGGGTGTCTACAACACTATTCCCCCTCCCCACAGGGAGGGGGCGAGGGGGAGGGGATATTTTAATAGCTACTGTTTAAAACTGTATTTGCCGTTAAAATAAGCCATGTCTTTAACCGTCCTTTTTTTTAGCGCCTTTATTTCTTCCACGCTGTTTCCCGGTGGTTCCGAGGCGGTACTGGCCTATCTTGCCTCAGATGCGCAACATCCGCTTTTCCTGCTGGTGCTGGTAGCAACCGCGGGCAATACCCTGGGTGCCATGACTTCATGGGGACTCGGGCGGCTGCTTGCCATACGCTATCCTTTTCGGCAGCTGGAAAAAGCCTCACAGCAACAGGCAATGGAACGGCTGCAAAAATATGGTAGTGCTTTTTTGCTGTTGTCATGGTTACCGCTGATTGGGGATCCGCTTTGTGTTGCGGCCGGCTGGTTGCGGATTCACTGGCTACCCAGCCTGGTTTTTATTGCGCTGGGTAAAATACTGCGTTATATCGTGGTGGTTTATCTTGTGGGGATTGCAGGGGCGGGAGTCTGAATTCGTCGGTTTTGCGCTAGTCGCTGTAGGTCTTTTTTTAACGGTAATGGTAACGACAGGCAATGATGGTGATATGGCTTTCATTGACAGCGTAAACCAGTCGGTGCGTGGTATCTATTCGGCGTGACCAGAAGCCAGACAGGTTTTCTCTAAGCGCTTCGGGTTTGCCAATTCCTTCAAAAGGGGTTCGTAGTATATTTTCAATAAGCTGGTTGATGCGTTTCAGTGTTTTGCGATCCTGCTTTTGCCAGTAGAGGTAATCAGACCAGGCTGCATCGGTCCAGGCCAGTATCTTATTCATGGATGAGATCATGCTCCCTGGTATCAGCTTTCTGATATTGCTCGATAGAGCGGCCAAGATGCCGGGCATTGGCCGGGTTCTGAAGCAGATAAACGGTTTCCATCAGGCTGTTATAATGATCCAGTGACATAACGACCGCATCCTGGTGATCACGGCGAGTGATTACAGTGCAGTCGGCATCCTCGACGACCTGATCCAGAACCGATTTAAGGGAATTTCTGGCCTCGGTAAATGAAATAATACGCATTACTATCTCCAGACATGTACAATATATGGTACATTTTAGCTGAGACAGAGAAAATGTCCAGCGTTTTGTCGGCTCCGCTGCGCTTGAGCCTACCTACTGAAGCCTGACCTCATAAAAGCATTCCAGAATCCCTCTGTGTCACTCTGTGTTCTCTGTGGTTTGATCCTGTCTACCCCGTAGTGGCTGTCAGCGCGCGGGTTTCGGTGCTAAAATAGGCCTTTGAATTCAACCGAAAGCTGTTTTAATGAGCCAGACCAAGCGCATCCGCGAAATTCCCTATAATTACACCTCTTTTTCCGACCGTGAAATCGTGATTCGCCTGCTGGGCAAGTCGGCCTGGGATATCCTGCAGTCGCTGCGTCAGGAGCGGGTGACCGGGCGCTCGGCGCGAATGCTGTTCGAGGTGCTGGGGGATATCTGGGTCGTCAATCGTAACCCGTTTATCCAGGATGACCTGCTGGAAAACCGCAAGCGCCGTGGCATGCTGATTCGTGCCCTGCATCACCGGCTTGACCAGATTGAATCGCGTGCCAGTGGCCCGGCCAGCAGTGATAAGACGATAAATCAGCAGGCACTGAAACTGGCGGGTATGGCGCGTGAAGCGGTGCAGCGTTTCGAGGCCAGCTTTGTGCAACAGGAACAGCAACGCAAAACCGTGTTCCGCCGTCTGAAAAAAATTACCCGCAGCGACAATATCCGTTTTGATGGCCTTGCCCGTGTTTCCCATGTTACCGATGCCTCTGACTGGCGGGTGGAATACCCGCTGGTGGTGATCAACCCCGATTCGGAGCAGGAAATCCAGCAGATTGTGGCGGCCTGTGAAGCACTGGGACTGGTCGTGATTCCGCGTGGCGGCGGTACCGGCTATACCGGCGGCGCGGTGCCCTTGACCGAGAACTGCGCGGTTATCAATACCGAGAAACTCGATGCCCTGGGCGAGGTTATCCTGCGCGAATTGCCGGGGGTGGAGCAGAAGGTCGCAACCATTCACTGCGAGGTGGGTGTGGTCACGCGTCGTGTTTCCGACAAGGCCGAGGCGGCTGGATATGTCTTTGCGGTG
>JALUTJ010000344.1 GCA_027057985.1 Chromatiales bacterium | reverse complement strand
GTCAAAGACTGGGTACTCACATTGACAACCGACAATGGTCGTGAGTTTGCTCAGCATGAAAAAATAGCCAAACAACTCAAGGCTGATTTCTATTTTGCGCACCCTTTCTCTTCCTGGGAACGTGGCCTGAATGAAAATACCAATGGTCTCATTCGACAGTATTTTCCCAAGAAGCACGATTTTACTACCATCACTCAGAAGCAGATCGATCGGGTGATGGACAAATTAAATAACCGTCCCAGAAAATGTCTTGGCATGAAAACGCCTAATGAGGTATTTTTCGGGATTAAACCATCTGTTGCACTAGCAACTTGAATTCACGAATTAAGATCATGAAATATGCTCGAAGTTTTCACTTCTCTTGCTAGGTGGAAGAAAGCGAGCTATCTTGAAAAGAAACTGCTTGTATTAGTGTATGTGCTGCAAAGAATATGAAACACTAAACTGGAGCGGTATATCTTATTTATTAAGTAAGTATTAATTCTTACTCTTCTGTTTTTCCCAACATACCTTGTTTTAAATCCTCATCGGCGGGTTCTTTGCCGAGCCAGACTTTTAGTAGTGCTGTGAAGAAGGCGTCATTTTCTACGGAGCCGCGTGGGTTGTTGTTAATACTGACGGTTGTACCCATTTCCGGGACAAAGTCGATATCGATGACATCGCCTTTTTTAACGGTGGTAAAAAAGCTATTGAAAGCTTTTAGTGTTTGTTTGAACTGCTTGAATTCTTTTTCGCTTAAGTTATTCTCAAGGCCTTCGATCCAGGCTTTTGTCAATTTTTCCTTGCTGACTTCATCATAAAGCATATGCATGCTGACCCGCTTTGGTCCTGGCATTTTGTAAACCTGGTCAGGTGTTGTTGCCTTGCTGGGCAGGTACAGCGCACCCACATAAATATCGAAAATAAATTTGCTGCGAATGCCGGCACCATTGAGTTGGAGAGTCTGGTCAGGCAGGGTGATTTGGCGCATTTGTGCAACCTTCTCTAGCGGGGTATTGTGAAGGTTGATCGTTTCAGTAAGGTTAACGCCAGCGATTTCTCGCGCCTGTAAGGAAGGGCTTAGCAGGCTGATAAGTACTAGTGCCAGAGCAAATTTTTTCATTTTTAAAGTCCTTTATTCTTGTTTTGCTGCCGGGATTATTCATTTTCCCCGAGGGCGAGTAGCTGTACCTCGTTATTATGAATATTGACACATAAACTTACGGGTCGGCAACATACCTGGCAATCCTCGATGTACTCCTGCTCGCTGACCGAGCAATCAATTTCGGTGTATTGTGTTTCACCACAATACGGGCAGGCAAAAGAATGGGTTTGCAGCATATCCATGCTTTTAGTTTAGGCAATACTGAGACGTTTGCACGCTCAGACGCGGTAAATTTTGCGATCCAGCACCGAAAGCAGGGGTGGCAGAAGGAAAAAATCGGCCAGCAGGGCATAGCTGAGGGTAATGGCCAGTAAAAGTCCACTCACCCAGGTGGGGGAAAAATGAGAAATTGCCAGCACCAGGAAGCCCGAGACCAGTACCACGGTGGTAATGATCAGGGCGACGCCAACGGTGTTAAAGGCATAGCGCATGGCCTGCTGGTTGTCATAGCCTTTTTCCCGTCGCGCACGCAGGTACTTACTTAGAAAGTGAACGGTATCATCGACAACAATACCGAGACTCATGCACAGGACTATCGAGGCAGAAAGGTCAACTTTGCCAACCAGGAGTCCCCAGGTGCCGTAAGACATGGTGGCTGGCACCAGGTTGGGAATCAGGCTAATCATACCGAGGCGGAATGAACGCAGGGCAAAGATAAGAATAAAGGATATCAGTATCAGGGCGACAACCATGCCTTTTAGCAGGCTGCGAATATTGCGATGATTGATATGGGCAAAGACCATATCGAGACTAATGCCTTCGCTGTATTGATACTTACCCGCATGCTGCCTGAGCCAGTGGCGGGCGCGTTTGTCCAGCTGCAGTAGAAATTCAGAATCGGTTTTATGCACCGTGAGAGTAACAACGGTAGCAGAGCGATTGTGATTAACAATATCATCCAGACTTAGCTCTGGTGGCAGGCCTATTTCATAGAGCAGAAAGAGCTGAGCTGCCAGTGGTCGATTTTCGGGCACGCGATACCACTGTGGTTTATCCTGGTGCATGGTGCGGTTGAGTCGTTTACTGATATCGGCAAGACTGGAGACAAAGGCAACTTTGTCCTGTTTTCTTAACCAGGCAGAAAAATCATCCAGCAGCTTAAGATAGGCCGGGTTGTTTATACCGCCTTCTTCGCCGCTGTCGATAATATAACGAATATAGTGCACGCCACCGAGTTCATGGTTAATGGCTTCAACGGTATTTCGAATTTCAAAACTCTGGTCAAAGTATTCATGCCATGCTTCGGTGAGGCGATTGTTGGGAATAAAGCTGGCGGTGATAATGGTAAACAGTCCCATTACCAGCAGTAATAATTTTCGTTGCTGGATGATCCAGTTTGAAAGCCGGTCGATAAACGGGTTGCTGCCTTTATCGATATGTGACTTGCCGATATTGAAATAACAAAGCAGCGCAGGTAGCAGAGTCATGCTAAGAATAAAGGCAAAAAAGACACCCAGCGCAACCATATTACCCAGTTCACGGTAGGGTGGTGAATCGCTAAAGTTCAGGGTGAGTACACCGATGATTGTTGTCAGGCTGGTAATAAAGACCGGGTTAAAATTAATGCGCAGAGATTCACGGATAGCATCAAAACGATTTACCCCATGGCGCAGACTATGAAAATAACTGATCAGGATATGTACGCTGTCTGCCACGGCAATGGTCATGACAATACTGGGAACCCAGCCGGCAACCGGGGTAAGTACAAAATCAAACCAGCCATAAATACCCATGGTGAGCATGGTTGAGAAAGTGATCAGAAAGATGGTTGCAAGGGTACCGCGAATGCTTCTGAGTAATATTAAAAGCAGGGTGATGATAACCAGGTAACTCCAGAACACCAGGGTCTCAACATCGATAATAACGGCTTCGCCCAGGGTTACCCCGGCAGTACTACTACCGGCAAGCATGATTTTAATAGCGGGATAGGCGCTGGAAAGTTGATCACGCAGCTTACGTGCAGCATGCACGGTGTCATCAACTGCCTGCGGATTATTGCGGTCGAGATCGAGCCTTACCTGGATGCCTGAAACCATGCCCTTTACATCAACCAGATAGTTTACCAGGGTAGGTTCATTAAGAACGATATTTTTTATTCTTTGTATATTGGCAGCATTGATGTCTGCTTTATCTTCCAGCAGGTAGTGGGTCATCAGATCATCATTATCCACCTCGGTATACTGGTAGTTGCTAATCGAGTTGACACGATCGACATTAGGCAGGTACCAGGCCTTGTCGGTGAGATCGAGAATAAGTGAGAGTGCCTGGGGAGTAAAAATGTTTTTATCTTCAGGCTGGAGAAAAAAGAACAGGGTATCCTGTTTTCCATAAGTGTTTTCAAGCTTGTCGAAAGCCTGTAACTGGGGGTTATCTTCGCTAAAGTAAACCCTGAAATCATTGGTGGTAGTGAGATTTTTCATTCCCACGGAAACAGCTGCTACCACAACCAGGGTAACAAGAATAATCTTTTTGTGCTGTGCTATTAACCAGTCGGTATAGCTTTGAAGCATAAGGTTGTTTTCCTGCCGATAATTTTCCATCCGTGCTGGATGAGTTTAGCAGAAAATTTAGTATTTATAATAAAAAAGCCCGGTATAAAACCGGGCTTTATAAAGGAAAGCTTAATAAGATTAAGCTGCAGCGTCAGAGTCTACTTCCTTGTGATAGCTGACAACACGTTCTACTTCGTTTTTAGAACCGAGGACAACCGGTACACGCTGGTGCAGTTCGTGTGGCTGGATTTCCATAATACGTTCACGACCGGTTGAGCTTGCGCCACCGGCCTGTTCAATAATGAAGGACATGGGATTGGCTTCGTACATCAGGCGTAACTTGCCAGCCGTGCCCTTGTCTTTCATCTTGGCATCGATGGGGTACATGAAAATACCACCACGAGTCAGGATGCGGTGTACCTCGGCAACCATGGAAGCAACCCAACGCATATTGAAGTCTTCACCACGTGGGCCGGTAGAACCTGCCAGGCACTCGTCAACATAACGCTGTACGGGCTTTTCCCAGAAACGTGAGTTAGAAGCATTAATCGCAAATTCGCGGGTATCTTCAGGGATGGTCATATCCGGGTGAGTCAGTACGAATTCACCGATATTTTGATCCAGGGTAAAGCCGTTGACGCCATTACCTGTGGTAAGCACCATCATGGTAGAAGGGCCATACAGTGCATAACCGGCACAAACCTGTTCAGTACCCTGTTGCAGGAAGTCTTCTGCGGTTGGGTTCTGGCAGTCGCCCTTGCAACGCAGGATTGAGAAAATCGTGCCCACGGAAACATTAACGTCCATATTGGATGAACCATCAAGTGGATCAAAAGTCAGCAGGTATTTGCCGCGTGGATATTTCGCAGGGATGTGATAGATATCATCCATTTCTTCAGAGGCCATGGCGGCAAGGTGGCCGGCCCACTGGTTGGTTTCGAGGAAAACATCATTGGTGATGATATCCATTTTTTTCTGTTCTTCGCCCTGAACATTTTCACTACCGGCAGATCCGAGCACGCCGACCAGTTCGCCCTGGTTGACCAGGTTGGAAATAACCTTGCAGGAAGTGACAACGTCATTGAGAAGGGAAGTAAAGTCACCCGTGGCAGAGTCGATGTGACGCTGCTCTTCAATAATGAACTGGGTGAGAGACATTTTACCGTTATGCATTCAATAAAACTCCAGATTGGATTTAAAAAAATACGCCCATAAAGGGCGCATCACTTAAAAGTTTAAAATTTGCGCAATTATATCAGAGTATTCTAATATATTAAAACACTAGCGGGATAAAGTGACTTTATAGGGAATATTGCGCAGAAAAGAGGTGAAAATCGCCGAAATTTGGCAATTTTAGCATTTAAATTCAGGATAAGTCGGGATCGTGCTGATTTCCTTCATTTTTTTCTCGATCCAGCATTCGGCTTCGGCCATGATTTCATCGGCTTTCCGGCCCTTTGTTTCGATGGCAGGGCCAATACTCATGACAATGGTGCCGGTCTGACGCGAGAAAAAGCCCTTGGGCCAGTATTCCCCGGCGGTATGCGCCACCGGAATCACGCGATGGCCACTTTTGGCAGCCAGGATGCCGCCACCTTTTTTATAAGGAATGGTGGTGCCGGGTTTAGAGCGGGTGCCTTCCGGGAAAATCACGATCCAGATACCTTTTTTCAGTCGATCGATGCCCTGTTCCACGATCTGGCTGATGGCGCGGCGCCCGGCCTTGCGATCAATGCCAATGGGATCGATAGAGCGCAGTCCCCAGCCAAAAAACGGTAGCCACAGCAGTTCGCGTTTAACCACAAAGGTCAGGGGTGGAAATACACGCTGTACGATCATGGTTTCCAGTGCCGACTGGTGTTTGCTGAAAATAATACAGGCCTCGTCTTTGGGAATATTTTCCGTGCCTTCAACCCGGTAGTCGATACGGCACAGGTGCTTTAGCACCCACAGGTTCAGTACCGAGTAAAAGTTAATGTACTTGTAGCGTACCAGAAATGAAAAAGGCAGGAAGATGGTGCCGATAATCGAGACATAGATGGATGAAATAAACATAGTGCTGACAAAGGCCAGCGAATAAAAATAATGTAACCAGGTTTTTGCTTTAAACATAACTAACTTTGCTTTAATAATTGTTCGGTAAAATCAGCGAGATCATTATAAACCGGGATACCTTCAAGGCCTTCCCCTTTCGCCAGGGTGCGTTCACCTTTACCGGTACGCACCAGCTTCGGTTGTGCATGAATCTGTTGCGCGGCCTGCAGGTCACGCAGTGAATCACCCACGACGATGATATCGCTATGATCGGTGATGCCGGCCTGTTTTGCAATACGTTCATACATGCCTGCAGCCGGTTTGCGACAGTCGCAGCTATCATCCGGGCCATGCGGACAGTATTCGATGCCATCCACTTCTACACCGTGCTGCTGTAACAGGGCGGCAAGTTTATCGTGCATAGCATGCAGGGTGTCTTCCGAATAATAGCCACGCGCGATACCGGACTGGTTAGTGGCGATATAAACGCTGTAGCCTGCTTTTTTTAAGCGGGCAATGGCTTCGATGCTGCCAGGCAGGGGAATAAATTCATCCACGGACTTGATGTAGTTATCCGAGTCCTGGTTTATGACACCATCACGATCAAGAATAATAATTTTCATGGATAGAAAAATTCATATATCTAAATGCTATGTGTTAGCTATTTAAATTCAGAAACACGGATACGACCGTCGATCATTTTAGATTCACGCTGCATGATTTTGTCCATTTTATCCCAGAAGGCCTGTTTAAGATCGAAGTCAGCCGAGATAGCTGTACCAAGTAAAAGAATAAAAAGATCCGCAGTTTCTTCTGCCAGTTCTTCTTTGCTTTTACCCTTGGTGATGCAGGAAGAGATTTCACCAAGCTCCTCGGCCATCAGCGCGACACGATAGGTAAGCTCTTCACCGCCAGTATTTTTAAAATCATGCTTGTCATGAAAGGCCTGTACCTTTGCCAGCATGTCATTATACGAATCTTTATTCATAATAATGTTTTATTCCTGTAAGCGTGAGATATCCGCAATTTGCAGGAACAGGCCATGTAACTTGTTTAACAGGGCAATGCGGTTGTTTTTCAGTTTTTCATCTTCGGCCATTACCATGACATCATCAAAGAACCTGTCCACGCCCTGTTGCAGGCTGGAAAGTTCGTTCAATGCCTGCTGGTATTGTGCCTTGTCGATGAACGCCTGTACCTTTTCGTCCAGCGTGGTCAGGGACTGGTATAGATCTTTTTCTGCCTGTTCCTGTAGCAGTTTTTCATCAATGCTGTCTGGCAGGGTGGTAGTAATTTTCTTCAGGATATTACCAATACGCTTGTTTGCCGCGGCGAGGCTGGTGGCCTGTGGCAAGGCGCGGAAGGCCGTGACCGCACGCAGGCGGTTATCGATATCCAGCGGGCGGGTTGGCCGGGTCGCCAGTACGGCATCGAGCACATCCGGCAGGATACCGGCATCACTATAATAAGCATGCAATCTGTCGAGCATATAGTCGAACACGGCGTCTTCGGCTTTCTGCGGCTTGATGCTTTTATCGTGTTGTGCCGCGGCGATCTTGATAAGATGTTTTAAATCAAGGTCGAGTCGGTTTTCGATAAGGATACGCAGTACGCCCAGGGCAGCGCGACGCAGGGCGAAGGGATCCTTGTCACCGCTAGGGGTCTGGCCAATGGCAAAGATGCCCACCAGGGTATCGAGGCGATCGGCAATGGCTAGCGACTGGCTGGTAATGGTTTGCGGCAGGCTGTCACCGGCAAACTTTGGTTTATAATAATCCTGCAGCGCTTCGGCAACTTCCGGGTTTTCACCATCATGCAGGGCATAGTAACGCCCCATGGTACCCTGCAGGCTACCAAACTCACCCACCATCTCGGTCATCAGATCACACTTGCACAATTCTGCAGCACGAATGGCAAGCTGGGTATTACCGCCAAGTTGATCGGCAATGGCAGTGGTAATTTTTTCAACCCGGTGGGTTTTGTCTTTAAGTGTGCCCAGTTTTTTCTGGAAGACCACGCTAGAGAGTTTCTCGAGGAGATCGATAAGCGGTGTCTTACGATCCTGGTTCCAGAAAAACTCGGCATCGGAGAAACGTGGACGAATCACGCGTTCATTTCCTTCGCGTACTTTGTTTACATCCTTGCTTTCAATATTACTAATGGTAATAAAGTAAGGAAGCAGGGCACCGGCTTTATCCACGACATGAAAATACTTCTGGTTGGTTTTCATGGTCAGCACCAGGGCTTCTGCCGGGATATCGAGAAAACGTTTTTCAAACTCACCCAGCACCGCAACCGGCCATTCCACCATGGCGGTGACTTCATCCAGCAGGGCCTCATCGATCACGGCCTGCCCTTTTTTATCGAGTGCAATTTCGTTTACCTGGCCACGAATGGCTTCCATGCGTCGATCAAAGTCGGCAATGACCTTGCCCTCGGTTTCCAGCAGCATTTCGTATTCAGCCGGAGAAGGCACGGTAATCGCTTCGGGGTGATGGAAACGGTGACCATAGGTATCACGTCCGCTTTTTACATTGAGAATTTCAGCATCAATCACTTCGTTACCAAATAGCAGGATCAACCAGTGCACCGGGCGCACGAACTGTGCCGGTAAATCTGCCCAGCGCATACGTTTGGGAATGGGTAACTTGTCCAGTGCATGACTGACCATGTCGGCGATAAGTGTATCGGTTGCCTGACCCTGCTGGCGGGATTTATAAACCAGCCAGGCACCCTTGTCGGTTTCGAGTTTTTCCAGCGCATCGACTTCAACTCCGCAGGAGCGGGCAAAACCCTGGGCCGCCTTGCTGGGGCAGCCATCTTCATCAAAGGCCGCGGTAATCGCCGGGCCACGACGTTCGATATCCTTGTCCTGCTGGCAGACATCAAGATCGCTAATGAACAGCGCCAGGCGCCGCGGGGTTGCAAAGACGCGACATTCACTAAAAGACAGTTCTGCCTGCTTCAGCGCGTCCTGCATGTTTTGCGAAAAGGCATTGGCGAGTTTTCTTAATGCCGTTGGTGGCAGTTCTTCGGTGCCAAGTTCAATCAGGAGATCTTTTTTCTCACTCATGATGTCTCTCCTGTGGTTGACAGCATGGGGAACCCAAGTGATTCTCGTTTTTCATAATAGGCTTCGGCCACGGCACGCGACAGGGCGCGCACCCTTAATATATAGCGTTGGCGCTCGGTGACCGAGATGGCATGACGGGCATCGAGCAGGTTAAAAGTATGCGAGGCCTGCAGCATTTGCTCGTAGGCCGGCAGGGGCAGGCCAGCCTCGTTGAGTTTCTGGCTTTCCTGCTCGCAAAGGTCGAATTGCCGGAACAGCTCCTCGACATTGGCGTGTTCAAAGTTATAGGCCGACTGCTCCACCTCGTTCTGGTGGAAAACATCACCATAGGTGACCTTGCCCTGGGGGCCATCGGTCCAGACCAGGTCATAAATACTGTTGACACCCTGCAGGTACATGGCAATTCGTTCCAGGCCATAGGTGATTTCACCGGTAATCGGCTTACACTCAAGGCCGCCCACCTGCTGGAAGTAGGTAAACTGGGTCACTTCCATGCCATTGAGCCAGACTTCCCAGCCCAGCCCCCAGGCACCGAGGGTAGGCGATTCCCAGTTATCCTCGACAAAACGAATATCATGCACTAGCGGGTCGATGCCCAGCATTTTCAGGGATTCGAGGTATAAGTCCTGGATATCCAGCGGGGAAGGCTTGATCGCCACCTGAAACTGATAATAGTGCTGCAGGCGATTGGGATTTTCACCATAGCGGCCATCGGTGGGACGGCGGCAGGGCTGAACATAGGCCGTAGCCCATGGTT
The DNA here is from genome assembly GCA_027057985.1 of Chromatiales bacterium. GTDB lineage: Bacteria > Pseudomonadota > Gammaproteobacteria > UBA6429 > Thiohalophilaceae > JAGLTQ01. The sequence goes on along the minus strand of JALUTJ010000344.1, from coordinate 758 downwards.
CCGGGCCGATAGCCCGCAGGAAAGTGGCCGGATGGAAGGTACCCGCCCCCATTTCCATGTCATACGGCTGCAGGATAACGCAGCCTTTTTCCGCCCAGTATTGCTGTAAAGTCAGGATCAGCCCCTGGAAAGTGGCGCCTGGATTGGATTGAGTCTCAGAATTTGCCAAAAGAATGCCCTAAAAATCTGGATAATAAAAAAGGGCTATTATAACTGCTCAAAAACAAGGAAGTAAGCAGTATTTGAGGCGGGAAGGGGGACGGCCGTTTGGTTGTTATCGAAATAAATTGCTAATATTGAATCATAAAATGGATAATCCGGGAATTATGGAACAATCACAATGAAGCAAAAGTACTCTCCTGTCGCAAGGAAATCCTCGGTTATGAGGTGTGTAACACGCAGAGAAAAATTTACAGGTGTATCAAAAATATTGAACAATCTGTCTCATATATACCTTTAGGTCAGGACTCAAATTATCAATACAGTATTGGATATTATTTAGGTACTGGATGGGAATAAAATTTAATATTCACGTTATTGCCAATCCTGGTAAGGATATTATGAAAAAGAATTATATCTTTGTTTTAAATTTTATAGCGTTATAGTAAGCAGCTATTGGAATATATCCTTTGCGGTCGATCCTGATTTGGCGGCCTCACGAGCGAAGGTTTCCAGTTCTTTTTTGTTCATCTTACTTATCTCCTACAGTTACGTAATGATAAGCAGATACACAAATTAATCTACAGTCTCTTATATTC
>JALUTJ010000343.1 GCA_027057985.1 Chromatiales bacterium | reverse complement strand
CCACTGAACTGCATCAGCATGATGCAACGTCGCCATATGTTTTTTAATACCAAAAAACTTCCGCGCGATTTGCAAATGTGTTTTGCTCAGCTCAACGCCCACAATCTCCACCGGCCCCACAAACTGCCGCAATAAATGAATGGCTGAACCGCCCCCCACACCCAATAACAAAACACGTTTAATGCGGCCCGGTGGCCGAAAAAAGGCCGGGATAACCAGCAGGTCCCACACGCCACCACTGTGCGCCCGGTCCGGGTGATATTGGCTATGAAACACACCGTTTGTGTACAGCCGCCGGGAACGCCCGGCAGTGCGTACCTCATAACACGTATCGCGGATTTGTTTTTGCCAGAGCAGAGCCATGAGTTTTAAGTAACTTGTAGTTGTGTTAACGAGCAATAAAAGTGAAGTAGATTCTCTGCTTAAAAGCCTCTCACTGCAACTGGTAATTATGATCTTATGTGTGTTATCCAGTTACCGCTTTTCTAGGAGTCTGCCGGACTTAGGGAATCGTCGCGAGAGAAAACCATTTTGAGTTCATTTTTTTTGATCGTTTGAGGCGAATATTGGACATATTCAACGAAAAGGATCGAGAAAATGGGCCGAAATGGTTTTTTCGCAGTAGATTCACCCTAAGTCCGACAGACTCCTAGAGATTAGGGTCAATATGAACTTCACGACCACAACGCACCAACTGGCACACCACTGATGCGTGCTTAAATCTAAATTAATCAGTTGAATCTACGGCGAACGCCTATGGCGCAGAATCTAAAAGTCTTTTATCTTCCGCACTCACGTAAAGCCACCACCGCCACTCTGTCTGGCTCTTGACAGAATAGGGCAGGCGTCCTAATCTGTGCTTATTGTAGGACGATCATCCTACGCCTGCTGCGCCAGACCAAAGGACATCACCGATTATCCCTTTTGTCGTGGTGAGGCAACTTAAACGGCCTGGCCCTTGAGGCTCCGTTGACCGAGGAGGTGTTTTTAATGGGCGACAAGACAACATGCGATCACATTGTTGAAGCCGCCGATCAGTTGTTCTATCGGCAAGGGTATGAGCATACCTCGTTCTCGGACATTGCGGATGCCGTACAGATCTCGCGCGGCAATTTTTACTATCACTTCAAAACCAAGGATGAAATTCTGGATGCCGTGATCGATCTACGTATAGGGAATACCCAAAAGATGTTGGAGCGTTGGGAAAGCGAAGAAGAACATCCTGAAGATCGCATCAAGCGCTATATTCATATCCTGCTGACAAATTGGTCCAAGATTAAATATTTCGGTTGTCCTGTCGGTACGTTGTGCACCGAACTCGCCAAGTTGAATCACACCTCACAAGAAGAGGCAAGCAAGGTCTTTACGCTTTTTCGTACCTGGTTACGTCAGCAATTCATTTTGCTTGGTCACAAAAAAGATGCAGACGCACTGGCCATGCATGTCCTTGCCTGGAGCCAGGGTGTCGCCACGCTGGCAAGTACCTTTCATGATAAAAAATTCGTCAGGAAGGAAGTGAAGCAGATGTGCGAGTGGCTGAAATCGTACAGTAACCCATTGATTCTTGGTTTTCGTTTCGAATTTTGCAAAAACCTCACTAAAATGGAGTTTTAAAATGAGTGAAGTATTATTTTGTAACCGAACATTGAGTTCCGATTTTTTGAAAAATCAATGCGGTATTGATATTAATGAGTTTTCATCCTTGGGTTGTTCTAAACCTGAAATGATGATTGCTCACAAGCCGTATTTATTGAAAGGTAGTAATTCCCCCTTTGGTACTAATGCTTTGGCACAATTATCCAGTCCTTTTATCTCTCGTAATGTAACCGAGCTATCTTTATCGTATGGCGGCGATAACCTAATTGCCTTGGCTGATATAACAGCAAAAATGCAAGAGTACAATATTGCTTTAATGGGAGCTTCTACCAGTGTTTATGCAAATAGAGTTGGGGGCTTTGTAGGTTCGGTAAAAAACTATCAAGGTGCTTTAATGGAATATCGGCAAGCTGTCACATCAAATTCAGCACTTAAAGTTGCCGTCAAACAAAAAGCAAGTATGGCTTATCAAAAAATGCAAAATCAATTTAGCCATGAATTAAAGGTGGTAACAAGTCAAGTTAGATCGCGTCGAGGTACGCCACTGACTAGCGTGATAAGAGGATTAAATATTGCGAGAAGTAGCCGAAATATTACCAAGCTTGATATTTCAAATCCTATTCAAACCAATAATATTGTAAAGTTTGCGAAGCATGCAAAATACTTGGGCAATGGTCTTGCTGTTATCGACTTTGGTAGCCGCGTAGGTAATATTCACAATAGCTATAGAGAGGCTGGTAACTGGGAGCGTGAAATGTTTATTGAGTCAAGTAGTTTTGCCGCAAGTGCTGGCGCTGGAATTCTTACGGTAAACGTTGGAACTGCGGCTTTGGGTTTACTTATGATCGCCACACCAATAGGCTGGGTTGGTTTAATTATAGGTGGGGTCGCTATTGCTGGTACAGCGGCAACCGCTTCAATCACTATGAATAATATCGTAAAAAGAAAAGGTGGTGGTCTATATGACGATATTATGAAAAGGCTATCATCCATATGAGCATAGACGACCTTATATTTGCTTGGGCTATGCTTGGCCTGTTTTTGTCTATGATATTATATGTGCTCTTTGGTCAAATAACTGTCAGAAAACTCAGAAACAATCCGGAAACTAAAAGTATCCTTGGGGTTGAGTTTGCGAGTGGCTGGGATGTTCTTAATGTTGCACAAGCATTAGCCTTACCAAAGTTTATAACTAAAAGATTCAATAATAGTCCAATATCATTTTTCTACGCTAACACTGATATTTTAGTTAGGTCTACGAATAAATTTGATAGGTTACTAGCGTTTATTTTTTTTTGGCTATTTACAATTTCAATTATTTCTCTTTTGTTATTAGCAGTACTTTAGCATTATCTGAAACAGGCTTAAAAAGTTGCTGCAACGGGCGCAGTAACCTTGGCATCTTTTTTGAAAAAACACTCAAAAAAGCCGCCAAACTCACCACGCCGCTGAGCAAGGCGTTGATATGATTCCCTTTGTTAACAGGCAATAGCCATTTAAACCAAAATATTTTGGTTAGTTTCTTTTTTCACTTTATCACCCTCCTCCCAGTGCTGTAGTGTTCGTATTGATAATCCCAACTTCTGACAGGCGCGCGCTTTTCTGGCTCCTGCTTCAACCGCTTCATTGATCCAGTCAACCTGTTGTTGCCGCTCCGGGGTGAACGTTAATCGTCCTCTTTTTCTCCCCAGAGGGCATTGAACTTTTTTCGTAGCACCAACAACGTAACCGTTCAAACTAAGACGTAATTCTCATTCTTACA
>JALUTJ010000342.1 GCA_027057985.1 Chromatiales bacterium | reverse complement strand
CCATAAAAATAGTCCAGCCGGCACCAATCAGGCCACCGACCTTGATAAACAGGAATATCTCGATGACGGGCACCAGTAAAAAAGCAATGAGTAATATCTGAAACACGAAACGTTTCCTCGAAAAAGTGACAGGTACCTCTAACATTGTGCCTGAAGCCAGTATTTGCAAGCGTAAAATATGCTGATATGGTATAAAAATGGAAAATGATACTTATATAATAGTGCTCAGCACCTGTGATTCGGCAGAAATGGCCACTACCATTGCTGAAAACCTGGTCTCGCGGCAGCTGGCCGCCTGCGTCAATATCGTCCCGGGCATCGAGTCGGTTTACCAATGGCAGGGAAAAATACAGCATGATGCCGAGCTGCTGCTCATAATAAAAACCCGGCAGGCCTGTTTCGAGGCATTGCAAAATGCCATTGGGGAGTTACATAGCTATGAACTTCCAGAGATCATCGCTGTCCCTGTTCAATCAGGTGAAAAGAACTACCTGGACTGGATCAAATCCACCACCGCCACAACGGAAATAAAATAAATGAAAATAAAAACATTATTAAAAGCATTTTTATTACTGGTTCCACTTTTACTCAGCCTGCAACCGGCACCAGCCCTTGCCGCAGAAGATGCGGTACAGGCCATTTCTGATTTCAGTAACGATCTCGGGCTGGGGAATAACGACGATGAAATTCTCGACCCAGACGTGGCTTTCAAACTCACCACCGAACTCAGAGATGCCAATACCCTGCTGGCACGCTGGCAGATTGCCGACAAGCACTACCTCTACCGTGACAAATTTAAATTCAAGATCAAGTCGGGGGATAACATACAGCTTGGTGAAGCAAAATTGCCCCCGGGCGAAACCAAGAACGACGAGTTCTTTGGCAAGATCAAGGTATTTCATAATAGCGTCGAGGCCACGCTTCCGCTATTACTCGGTGACGACAGCGCGAAAACCATTGAAGTCCAGTTTACCTACCAGGGCTGTGCCGAAGAAACCGGGATTTGCTATCCACCGATTCGTAAGACCCTGAGCTTTGATATTCCTGCCGGTGGCAAAGTGACAAAGCTGGTGTCGGTGACAACAGCCGCAGAAACTTCGGAAAAAACGACCAAAACCACAGAAAAACCTGGCGAAACAGCACCCACAGCAAACGAAACGAAAACAGCCAGTGTTGCACCATACCCTCCCCTCACTGAAACACCCACAAAGACTCTAAAAACTGTGGTGACAGAGGATGACTATGTGCCTGAACAGGACAGGTCACTGGCGGTGCTTGCTTCTGGAGATGTCCTGAAAATACTGGTTTACTTCTTTCTTGGTGGTCTGGCACTGGCCTTTACCGCCTGTATGTATCCCATGATTCCGATTCTTTCTTCCATAATCGTTGGGCACGGAGACAATATCAGCCACAGCAAGGCCTTTGTGATTTCCATGGCCTATGTACAAAGTATGTCGATTACCTTTGGTATTCTTGGTGCTGCCGTGGCTCTGTTTGCCGGAGGTGTGAACCTGCAGGCCTCCTTCCAGAGTCCCTGGGTTCTGATCCCGTTCTCTTTACTCTTTGTCGCCCTGGCCTTTTCCATGTTCGGTTTCTATAACATCCAGATGCCGGCATCGGTTCAGAGCTGGCTTAACAATTTCAGCAATAAGCAGAAGGGTGGCTCCCTGCATGGTGCCATCTTTATGGGTGCCGCTTCGGCATTGATCATTGGCCCCTGTGCCGGCCCGGTTATTATCGGCGCACTGGCCTATGTTGCCGCAGAAAGTGATCCACTCACCGGCTTTATGGCCATGTTTATCCTTGGAAATGGTCTTGGCCTGCCACTACTTATTGTTGGAACCGCCGGCGGCCATATCCTGCCCAAAGCCGGTAGCTGGATGGATACAGTTAAAGCCGCCGCCGGCGTGGTATTGATAGCCATCGCCATCCTCTTCCTGGAACGCATCAGCTTTATCTCCTCGACCCTTATCATGATGACCTGGGCCAGCTTCTTTATTATCGTTGGTGTTTACCTTGGCGCCGGTCAGCCAATCAGGGAAGGTGCTTCCGGCTGGTTCAAACTGTGGAAAGGGCTGGGGGTTATCTTTATTGTTTATGGTGTCATCGTCATGATTGGTGGCCTTACCGGGGCGCGTAATTTTAACGATCCGCTGCATGGCTCATCCCTGACCATGGGTGGTGGTACTAGCGAAACAAAGCACCTTGCCTTCAAGCGCATCAAGTCGGACAAGGATTTACTACGTGAACTCGCCGCTGCCAGTGCTGCAGGTAAGTTCGTTATGCTCGACTTTTATGCTGACTGGTGTACCTACTGTAAGAAATTCGAGGATTATGTTTTCAGTAATCCAGATGTGCATAAATTGCTCAAGGATTTCGTTCTGTTACAGGCTGATGTTACCGCCAATGATGAACAGGATATTGCACTTAATAAGATGACCGGGGTACAGGCACCACCGGCTATCCTGTTCTTTAATAAAGAGGGCAAGGAAATTCGTAACTATCGCATTGTCGGTAATATGGATGCCCCAACCTTTATCAACCATGTTAAAAAAATCATCGCCAATAACAAGTAAAAAAACAATATGTCTAAACTCAATACAACCCTTCTGATGACCGGGCTGGCACTTGCCGGCCTTGTCAGTGGTTATCTATTCAATCAATGGACCCAGCAACAAAAACTGGAGCAGGTCACGGCCAAAACGACTTCAGGTAAAATCAGTGATATCCGTCCTGCTTTTACCCTGCCCGATCTTGAAGGAAAAATGCATTCGGTCAGCGAGTGGGACGGCAAGGTACTGCTGATTAATTTCTGGGCTACCTGGTGTCCACCCTGCCGCAAGGAAATCCCGGCCTTTATCGAGTTACAGGACAGGTACCGTGATAAGGGCTTTGTGGTCATCGGCATAGCACTGGATCAGAAACAGGCCGTCATTGATTTTACCGATCCCATGGGCGTGAACTATCCTATTCTAATGGGTGAAGATGGTGCCATCGAGCTTGCCAAAGCCTATGGTAATAGTCTTGGTGTGCTACCTTATACCGTCATCGTCGATCGCAAGGGTAAAATTATTCACCGCAAGCGCAGTGGCCTAAGTTATGAGCAGGTTGAAGCCATGATTAAGCCACTGCTATAAATATAAAGCTTTCACTCCCTGCGGCCGGCGACTTTCCTGAACGACCCGGCCGCTCATAATGCCCACCTGATTCCCCAAATCCTGCTTTGAGCGAAAATTTCTCATATTTTTATTCTGTGAACCGGTTGGCAGGTAAAATTTCATAAATTTTGCTAATATTTGCTGCGAATTTCGTGAAAATCCGGGAAACTGGACAACCTCAGATTCTTAAGGCACAATACAGACCTGATCACCGCTCTGGATG
>JALUTJ010000341.1 GCA_027057985.1 Chromatiales bacterium | reverse complement strand
ATCCCATGCAATGAGTTCAGCCACTTTTACGGAGAAATCATTTAATTTTTGTTCTGCAGTTTCAGTATTACGAACAAGCCCAATTACCCGGTATCCTTTTTGCTGCAGCAGCTCAGCCATATACGAGCCATCCTGCCCGGATACGCCCGTTACAATCGCGGTTTTCATAAATGCTTTTAGTTATTTGTAAGGAACAAGAACAGGATTATTCATTAAAGTCTTCAGCATAATAACCATGGCGTTTAACCAGCTCATCACGCTCGGCGACCTTGAGATCTTCTCTAACCATCTCCTGAACCATTTCCTCGAAGGTAATTTTTGGTGACCAGCCAAGTTTTTCTTTTGCTTTGCTTGCATCACCGAGGAGTGTTTCAACTTCTGTTGGCCGGAAATAACGTGGATCAACAGATACAATGCACTGCCCCTTGTCATCATAGCCTTTCTCATCAACGCCACTGCCTTCCCATCTTATTGTCATACCCAGTTCATTGGCGGCAGCATTGACAAAATCACGTACACTATACTGAATACCTGTAGCGATAGCGAAATCCTCTGGCTCATCCTGCTGCAGCATTAACCACTGCATTTCAACATAGTCCTTGGCGTGCCCCCAGTCGCGTTTGGCATCGAGGTTACCGAGGTAGAGCTGTTTTTGCAGGCCCAGTTTTATTCTTGCCAGTGCACGCGTGATTTTGCGGGTAACAAAATTTTCACCCCTGACCGGCGACTCATGGTTGAAAAGAATACCATTACAGGCATAAATGCCATACGCTTCCCGATAGTTCACCGTGATCCAGTAGGCGTAGAGCTTGGCCACGGCATAAGGCGAGCGTGGGTAAAAAGGCGTCGTTTCCTTTTGCGGAATTTCCTGAACCTTACCAAATAGCTCTGATGTGGATGCCTGGTAAAAGCGTGTTTTTTTCTCCAGCCCCAGGATGCGAATGGATTCTAGTATTCGAAGTGGACCCAGCGCGTCTGAGTTTGCAGTGTATTCTGGTTCTTCAAATGAAACCGCGACATGGCTCTGTGCAGCCAGATTGTAAATTTCATCCGGCTGAACCTTCTGGATAATATGTAAAAGACTGGTCGAGTCTGTCATATCACCGTGATGTAAGAAGAACCGTACATCATCCTCGTGTACGTCTTTATAAAGGTGATCGATACGCGCAGTATTGAACGAAGAAGCCCTTCGTTTTATCCCGTGTACGATATAGCCTTTATTGAGAAGAAATTCTGCAAGATACGCTCCATCCTGCCCGGTTATTCCGGTTATAAGTGCAATTTTACTCATCGATAATTCAAACCATATTCACTGTTTTTCTTTTAAATTAATCACAGAAGCCTTTGTTTTACTGCCTCTCCAGAGAACATCCTGAATTTCAGCCGATGGCTGAAATCCATTCACCACCTCAACAAGGAGAGCTATCAGCTGCTGTGAATCTTCCTGCACAAGAATATCCTTCAATTTTTCAACAAAAGCGATGATTTCCTGGTAGCTATAGGCTTCCTCTTCTGCCCTGAGTATTCGAGGGTGTGAAGTACCAATGGCATTATCGCCAATCAGCAATTCTTCGTAAAGCTTTTCCCCGGGGCGAAGACCGCTAAAATGGATTTCAATGTCACCATCCGGGTTTTCGCTGTCCTTTACGCTAAACCCCATCAGCCGGATCATTTTCTGTGCTAACTCGGTGATTTTAACCGGCTCACCCATATCCAGCACAAAGACATCGCCACCTGCTCCTTGCGCACCCATGGCTCCAGCCTGTATAACAAGCTGTACCGCCTCAGGAATTGTCATAAAGTAACGAATAATATCAGGATGCGTTACTGTGACTGGACCACCATTTTTAATCTGCTCACGAAAAAGTGGTACCACTGAACCCGATGAACCCAGCACATTTCCAAAGCGAACCATGGAAAAAGTGGTGTTACAGGCTTCTTTTGCCAGCCCCTGCAATACCAGTTCTGCAAAGCGTTTACTGGCCCCCATAACATTTGTCGGGCGGACTGCCTTATCGGTAGAGATTAAAATAAAATTATCGACATTATGTGTTTTAGCGGCATTGGCAACGGTATAGGTTCCAAGCGCATTGATCTTGACGCCTTCGGTTACATTATATTCAACCATTGGTACATGTTTATACGCCGCAGCATGATAGATGGTATTGATATTATAGGTCTTTACTACCCGGCTAACCCGATCTGCATCGATAACATTACCCAGCACAGGTATCAACCGGATATCAATTTCTTCCTGGGCAATAAGCCGGCCTAGTTCCTGTTCTATCTTATAAAGATGGACTTCAGAAACCTCGTATAAGACCAGGCTAGCAGGTTGCCGGGAAATGACCTGTCGACATAACTCAGCACCAATCGAACCGCCTGCCCCGGTAACGAGAACAGACTTACCCTTGATGCATTGATCGAACAGCTTCTCATCCGGCTCTACCGGATCTCGACCAAGCAAGTCCTCCAGTTCAACTTCCTTGATATCTTCAAGTCGTATTTTACCATCCGCCACTTCTGCCATTGCAGGTAAGGTACGAACATGGACAGGATAGCGTTCTAGTGATTGTATAATAGTTTTACGAGCTGAGTGACTGGCAGAAGGAAGCGCCAGAAAAACATAATCAAGAGAAAATGTATCAATTAGTTTCTCCAGTTCGGATGGAGCAAACACAGAAAGTTGGTTTATATTTGTATTATGCAAATCTTGCTTATCATCAATAAAGAGTACCGGTTTATATTCCTTACTGTATTCAAGCACAGAAGCAAGCTGCATACCCGCAGATCCGGCGCCATAGATAGCCACATTCTTCTTTATGTTGTTTTCAAGCGGATTATTGATTTCGATACCAGTAAACCACCAACGAGCTATCATTCTACTTCCACCGATCAACAATATTGTGATAAGCCAGTTAATCAGAGTGACAGATCGTGGCACCCCATTGATACCTGAAAGAAATACAATTGCAGACCAGATAATGGCGTACAGGCTAACGGCCTTAATAATTGTCCATAATGCCTTAAAACCAATATATCGAATTATCGCTCGGTATAATCCAGATTTTATAAATACCGGTATAGCAATAACAGGACCGATAAGAAAAAGCAGAATCACTTCGCGATCAGGCAGATAAAACTGCCCCAGGCGTAAAGAAAAAGAGAGCCACAAAGCAAAAAGAAGCATTGCGATGTCAACAAGCAGCATTAGTATCTGCTTATATCTTCTAGGAGCATTTTTAAAGTTAAGAAAGAAATTATACATATGAGTTACACATTGAATTCTATTCGTAATTATCTTGTTCAGCGACTCTATCGCCTTGCCCTCGTCCTAAAACAGTATTTACTATACAGAAAATATACAGCCCGACAGAATATGAG
>JALUTJ010000340.1 GCA_027057985.1 Chromatiales bacterium | reverse complement strand
AGGACTATCGCAGCCAGATGCGCCAGCTCGATCGTGGTGTCCATGTCGTTGTTGGAACCCCCGGCCGTGTTATGGATCATATTCGTCGCGGTACCCTGAAACTGGATAACCTGAAAACACTGGTGCTCGATGAAGCAGACGAAATGCTGCGGATGGGTTTTATAGAGGACGTGGAATGGGTTATGGAACAGATTCCAGAACAGCGACAGATTGCACTGTTCTCTGCCACCATGCCAAAACAGATTCACACTATCGCACAACGCTTTCTCGATAATCCGCAGGAAATTACCATTAAGGTAAAAACCACTACCGCGGCAACCATTCGACAGCGTTACTGGATGGTTAGTGGTCAGCATAAACTTGATGCCCTGACCCGCATTCTCGAAGCCGAACCATTTGATGCCATGATTATTTTCGTGCGCACCAAAAATGCAACAGTTGAACTGACCGAGAAGCTTGAAGCCCGTGGTTATGCCAGCGCTGCGCTCAATGGTGATATTGCCCAGAATCAGCGGGAAAAAGTGATCGACAGGCTGAAGAAGAAGAAAATCGATATCCTGATCGCAACCGATGTGGCTGCACGCGGACTGGATGTACCTCGTATCAGTCATGTTCTCAATTATGACATTCCCTATGATACCGAAGCCTATGTACACCGTATTGGTCGTACAGGTCGTGCCGGTCGTAGTGGTGAAGCCATTCTTTTTGTTGCTCCACGTGAAAAACGCATGCTGCAACAGATTGAACGTGCAACACGACAGAAAATAGAATTACTGGAAATGCCTTCAACCGAAGACATTAACAATAAGCGGATTGCCCGCTTTACCCAGAAGATCACCGACACCCTGGCCAATGAAGAACTGGCGTTCTACTCCGGCATCCTGGAAAAATATATCCAGGAACATAATACGCCTGCACTCGAAGTTGCCGCTGCACTGGCAAAGATTCTTGAAGGCGATGAACCGCTGTTACTCAGTAATAAACCTGAGCAACAGAGCCGGAATCCGGATCAGAAACGCAAACGAGGAGAACGTCTCGGGCGTGATGAGGAACATGTTACCGAAGAAGGCATGGACAGCTATCGCCTTGAGGTCGGTCGCATGCACCGCGTCAAACCAGGTAATATCGTCGGTGCGATTGCCAATGAAGCGGGTATCGACAGTAAGTACATGGGTCGTATTACCATCAATGAAGATCACAGTATCATCGATCTACCAAAAGGTATGCCGGAAGATATTTTCCAGGACCTGAAAAGCGTGCGTGTTGCAGGCCAGAAACTCAATCTATCCCTGCAGGATGGCAAAGGCAACAAGGCAAAATATCGTGATGATAAACCGCGTGATAAAAAGCGAGAGCGAGCAAAAGCTAAACCGGGAAAAAGAGCGGCGGGCAAAAAGAAAAGCAGTCGTAAAAAAACAGGCGGAAAACGCAAAGCAAAAGCCTGATCGGCAAAAGTAAAACGACGCTATAACAAAACAGGACAGAATATATAAAGCCCCATAACGGGGCGTGCAAACAGTTGAAAAATGAGCTTATTATCGGTCGCTTACCAGGACATAGAGAGTCTGGCTGTTGCAAAGGCATTTGCTGAACAGCACCAGCTCGACTGTGTCAGGGAAGGTGATATAAAAACCGGGCTGGCACTTGTTTTTTCTTCTTCTAGCGCAACCACCCTGTTCGATAAAGAAAAAAATATTTCCATCCATGTTGATTTTCTCTCCGGTGATCTTGCACACCGGCAGAAATACGGTGGTGGTCGAGGACAGAGCATTGCCAAAGCCATTGGCCTGAAACCGGGTCGTAATCCTCCTTCAGTTATCGATGCCACCGCCGGACTTGGCCGCGATGCCTTCGTACTGGCCAACCTGGGTTGCTCACTTACCCTGCTGGAACAATCCCCGGTTGTGGCAGAACTTTTACAAGATGGTATTGAGCGCGCAGGTGAAGATGAAAATTTTCAGCAAATACTTAAACGTGGTTTTAAACTGATCAATCAGAATAGTATCGATTACCTGGAAAAGCTTCAGGACTACCCGGAGGTTATCTATCTTGATCCCATGTTCCCGGAGCGGAAAAAAACGGCCTCGGTAAAAAAGAACATGCAGCTGCTGCAAAAGTTACTCGGGCATGACGAGGATAGTAGAACACTACTCGAAATCGCCCTGAATCGTGCCAGCAGGCGCGTGGTAGTGAAGCGACCAAAAGGCGCACCTGCCTTAAGTGAGCACAAACCCGATTACCAGGTTGAAAGTAAAAAAATGCGTTATGATATTTACCTTGTTCAGCGCGAATCTGCCTGAAGCCGGATAAAACCTGCTTTATTTAACAATTTGTTACACAAACCCGCCCAAAACCAGCAAAAACACAAATTCTTTTAAAAACAAAGGTTTAAAAATACGGTTTTATGGCTATATTTAGAAAAGGACGCGTGGTTTTATATTCTGGATGAATTTAACAATTTATTATTCAAGTCACGGCTTTTCCGTCCGATCTTGAATAATAAGAAGTACAGTTAACTTCACGGGAGTCAGATTATGTCTTATGCAAATACTGCTATCGATTTATCTACGCAGGATGCGTTCGAAGAACATGCTATCGATACCATTCATACCCTGCTACTTAACGATAGTGTCATGCCTATGACATTTATTTGCGAAACGGAAGATAACAGGCAAATGTTAATTCTTTATTTCATGACCGATCGTAATGAGATTCAGAACAAGATCAATATGGTGCGAGCCATTATGCTTTTGCATAATGTCAGACACTATATCTTTGCATCAGAAACACTGATTCCTTCCCGTCCCGGCCTGAATCCACACGAGGATAAGGATGCCAAAGACGGACTAATCTTTCTTCATGCTGATAAAAATGGTTTACGTACCATCACGCAATATCATGTTGAACGTGAGAATGACGCTATTCAGCTTAGTAACAAGGAGGTTTCCGATTCAATAGAAACCAATACTGATCTTGCCAACCTGCTTACCGGGCCAGAGTTAACCCCGGAACAGGTGAAGGAACTGGAAATGATTGTCTCCACCCTGCCGGAAAATTATCCAGTCAAGGCCTTCGAGTTCAGTGAAAGCATCAATACCTATCAGCCGCAGAGTTATAATGCCTGATTGTTGATTTGATCCCCTCATCCCAACCTTCTCCCTGAGGGAGAAGGAGCTTATTAATATTACTCTCCTCATCCCAACCTTCTCCCTGAGGGAGAAGGAGCTTATTAATATTACTCTCCTCATCCCAACCTTCTCCCTGAGGGAGAAGGAGCTTATTAGTATTACTCCCCCTCATCCTGGTCTTTGGTGCTTTGCTCTAGCTGACAAAAGTATTGGCAGATAAAAAAAGCGGCCTTATGGCCGCTTTTTTGTTTTCTAATGAT
>JALUTJ010000339.1 GCA_027057985.1 Chromatiales bacterium | reverse complement strand
CATTTATACCCCAGTGGTAGCAGGGACGCAACACTTTTTTTCAAAAAAACAACAAAATTCCGCAATGTTGTTTTTTTGCAACAAATCGACAAATTTGGGGATATTCACCTATTTATATTGCATTCAAACGCAGACACCGCGGAGGCGCTGAGAAGGGTGAGCTCGTCTGAAGCTGCCGGTTTTGTGATAGGCCCGCGGTAGATCGGTTCAAGGAGAAAGGCGATGGAACCGACAGATTTTTTTGTCAGAATAAATTCTGAGCTACACGAAAATAACTTTGCGACCTCCGCGTCTCTGCGGTGAATCTTGTTGTTGGCAGCGCTGCGCCTGAGCCGCCCCAACTATGACGTTAGCTGTCTGAAAAATACTTATCAAGCTTATCAAGCAATTTTAAGCCTTTCTCAGCATCGCCGCTGGCGGCAAGCGTACGAAACCGTATCTCGCTATCAAACTCTGCGAGTGCCTGGGTAGATAATTCTTCGATTAATTTATTGACACTCACATGCCGGTGTTTTGCCAGTGCTTTCAATCGGCCATGCTTGTCGTCAGGGATGCGTATTGTTAATGTTGCCATTTCGCTTATCCTCCTAAAAATGTAGCTGGCGTGATAATCTGCAGCTCCGGGAATTTAAGCTCTGCATTTTTCAAATCGCTGATATTATTGGTAATAATTTGACTGGCATTACCCGCTAAAGCCAGCTCAATTAAAAAATTATCACCCTCATCAGGGATATTCGGGCGCCACAGATAATAAATTGGCACCCATTGGCAGACACTGTAAAAAGCATTCAATAGTACCCGGATTTCATTATTACCAAGCGGGCAGATGTCGAGGATTCTTTTACGTCTGCTAACCTCCTCACAGTCATGAAATAAAGCATTGCTCATCAATGGGCTATGCTTTCCCTGCAGACACTGCCGTAAAATTTCACGACTCGCCCCTTTTTCGCCAATAAGGGCACTGATAATGACGCTGGTACCTATAACAATTATATCAGACATTTCTCTAATGAAAGCATATATGCCATCATAAAGAAAGGCATCACAAGTAATAGAACCGATATTCTGATTTGTCGGCTGCGCTTGAGCCGGCTTACCTTAGTAAATAGGCGCGCACTTACCAGACCCGACCAAGCTGCTCCTTGAGCTCATTGAGCCTGCCGTGGAAGAAGTGGCCGGCATCTTCCATCCAGATAAGTGCAGGGGGATTGGGTCTTGCCGCTACCCAGTTTTTTACCGCACCGGCATCAATAACCTCATCCTGCCCACCCTGGATAACCACCCACGGTACGGTAATTTCATCGAGCTCGGCAAAGGGGTACATGCTTACCGGCGGTGCAACCAGCAGGATTTTTTCGGCATTGATTTTAGCCTGGGCCCGGGTGGTGACATAGGCACCAAAGGAAAAGCCCGCCAGCCAGATGGGTGCAGCAGGTCGCCATTGCCGGATCTGCTCTGTGATGAGCACCAGATCCCCGGCTTCACCGATACCTTCATTATATTCCCCGGCTGACTGACCCACGCCCCTGAAATTAAAACGCACGGTGATCGCCCCCAGTTCATTGAAGGTTTTTGCCAGGATATGTACCACCTTGTTTGTCATGCTGCCACCATAAAGCGGATGCGGGTGGCTGATCACCACGACCGGGGTTTGAGGTGAGATTTCCTGTGGCCGGGTAAGCAGGGTTTCAACATCCCCGGCGTTGCCGCTGAGCAATGTTTTTGCGCTGTTTTCGCTAAAGACCAGGGTAGATAATGACATGGCGCAGATACTACCAGTTAGATGTCGGCTCCGCTATGCCTGAGCCGAGCTGCTACTGGTTTTCTACAGGCAAAAAAAATCCAGCACATGGCTGGATTTTTTCTTCGCAAAACGAATTAACGTTTTGAGTATTGTGGACGCTTACGTGCTTTGTGCAGACCCACTTTCTTACGTTCAACTTCACGGGCATCGCGGGTAACATAACCGGCTTTGCGCAGTGGGTTACGCAGGGTTTCATCATACACCATCAGCGCACGGGTAATACCATGACGAATCGCACCTGCCTGGCCAGTGTTGCCACCGCCCTTGACGAAAACCTTGATATCAAAATCGCCCAGCTTGTCGGCCAGTTCGAGTGGCTGACGTACCACCATGCGAGAGGTTTCACGACCGAAGTATTGCTCAAGGCTACGGTTATTGATATTGATATTGCCGCTACCTTTAGTCAGGTAAACACGAGCAGTTGAGCTCTTGCGACGACCAGTGCTGTAATATGTTTCTGCCATGATTAGATTTCCAGTGCTTTTGGCTGTTGAGCCGCGTGATGATGTTCAGGACCTGCGTAAACCTTCAGTTTACGGAACATGTCACGACCAAGCGGGTTCTTTGGCAGCATGCCTTTAACCGCTTTTTCAATGATCATTTCAGGTTTTTCTGCCTGTAACTTTTCAAAATTAACAGATTTCAGGCCACCCGGGTAACCGGTGTGACGGTGATACATTTTGTCTTTGAATTTGTTGCCAGTAACGGCCACTTTTTCTGCGTTGATAACTACGATGTAGTCGCCGGTGTCAACGTGTGGGGTATACTCGGCTTTATGCTTGCCGCGCAGACGACGGGCAATTTCAGTCGCCAGACGACCCAGGACCTTGTTTTCCGCATCAATTACGTACCAGTCACGCTTGACAGTTTCTGGCTTGGCACTAAAAGTTTTCATTAATTTCGCCTGTCCGGATTAAAATTTGTTCTGTTCAAAAAAGAGGCGGAATATTACTGAACTCGGGGCAAAGATACAAGTAAAAATTCAGCCGAATTTGGCTTTTTCCGCCCCATCAATCTGTAAACCGCCGGAACCGGCCCGATTCTGGCCACACAGGGCGGGGACAGGCTGTTGCATAAATGACGGGCAAAAAAAATGGCGCGGAAAAGGGGTTAACCGCGCCAAAGTAAAATCCATCCGAATTTGGAGGAGGATGGAGGAGTCAAAAAAGGGGGCTGATTCACCTGCGGTAAATCAGTGTTTGATAATATAAGCGTTTTCTAATTTACTGTCAAGCACTTTGTTGAATATTTGTGCAGAATTGCCTGAAACTGGTTTCCGGGGCTTTTTCGGCTCCATTGCGGCCTGGGGGCGGGCCGAGCGACAACCATCATTTTTTCACCGCAAAGGCGCGAAGAACGCAAAGTTTATTTTTACGGGTAACAGGATATTTTGCAGCAAAATGTTATGAGCGACCGTCGATTGCCAGGGAAGGCAATCGTCGAGCGGCCAGGGATGGCGAATAGCGTGTCGCGAATAATGTTTTGCGAGAAAAATATCCGTGGATTCTGCTATTTTGTCAGATTGAAATCTGAGCTACGCAAAAATGACTTTGAGCTTCTTTGCGTTCTCTGTGATTTGATCTTTGTTAAGAACATCTG
>JALUTJ010000338.1 GCA_027057985.1 Chromatiales bacterium | reverse complement strand
GTCGATATCATCGACATATCAATAAAAAATGTCGAGAAAATCTAAAATATTCGACATATTAGGGTATAAGAATAAAAAGTGCTGTAAATTTTGTTGGGTTCAAAGCCTTGTACACAGCTTCGTATTTTTTTGGGGGGTAAAAACTCTGCCGCTTAAAGAGTAATTGTCGGCTCAAGCGCAGTGGAGCCGACAGATTACTTTACCAGCGGGAAGATCTGTTTATTTTCGTATTCAATGCGTTTTCTGATTTGCCCGATAATATCGCGGCTTTGATCGGTCAGCTGATGATGCTCTTCATCCGTCCCTGGCATAGAGCACCACTGGCGAACGAAAGCGGAGAACTGGTGTTTGATTTCCCGCGCGTTTTCATGAAACTCTTTCATGATTTTACGCTTGTGTTCATCATCGTCATCCATCAATGAAGCGTAGATGGTGTTCTCTTCAGAAACCAGGTGTACCCAGACCTTTTCCTTGAAGCGCTGCATCAGTTCACAGACATAAGGATTATTGTGCAGGTTTTCTTCTTCCATCAGCACGGCGAGTACATCGCAGAGCTGGGAGATTTCCTGGTTTTGTTGCTTTAATTCATCCAGTGTATACATCTTATTACCTTGGTATTGCCCGGGATAAAGTCAGGTGGTTTTAATCATCTGTAATAATTCATCTTTTAGTTGCAGACGTCGTTTTTTTCTTTCTTCAAGATAATCATCGGAAGTCGTTTCCACATTGGTTTCGATACGATGAATCTCGTGGTCGATTTCATGGTATTCCTCGAACAGGCGCGCAAAGTGTGCATTGTGCGTTTTCAGTTCGTGGATTTTATCACGGTATCCCGGTAATTCGTGGATTAAATCATGTTTTTCATCAAGCATTGTTTTTCCTCTGTTTTTCATTGGCTTCGGCACATTCAACACACAGGTTGGTATAGGGCAGCAATTCCAGGCGTGAAGCCGGGATATCTGCACCACACTGGCTGCAGGTAAAATATTCACCGTCTTTGATACGTTCCAGTGCCTGGTTAATCTGCGCCAGCTCCTGCTGCGAGGCATTGCCCAGTGATTCGAGCACCTCGTCATTTTCCCGTTCCGTGGCCTGCTCTTCCCAGTCAGCCGACATCCCTTCATGCTTGATGTCGGCATTAATCGCCTGCATTTTTTCCAGCATTTCCTTTTTCAGTTGCAGTAGTTTTTCCCGGAACGGTTCAGTGTTTTGCATGGAAGGATACCTTTTACAGTCCTGTTTTATTAACTGTACATGCTTGCAGTGTACCGGTGATATGATCTAAATCAAGCCAGCCTGTTTATTTTTTATAATGCTGCGATAAACTTAAAATTATGTACCGAATTGGTCTTATTAGCGATCCACATGCCTGTCTGCAACCGGTTGAGCAGGCTCTACAGATTTTTGGCCAGCAGGGGGTGGATGCCACCTGGTGTGCCGGTGATATTGCCGGTTATGGTACTGAAATGGCAGAAACACTGTCACTGTTGCAACAGCATGATTGCCAGCTGGTGTCTGGTAACCACGAGCTCGAATACCTGCAAAACCCGGCGCAGGTCGAAACCGGGATTGGCCAGGTTTTGCAGTCACTGCCCCGACATTACCAGGCAGAAATCGAAGGAAAAAGCATTTACATGGTTCATGCTGCACCACCAGATGATGTTAACGGGGGTATTCGTCTGCTGGATAAACAGGGTCGGCGTGATGAGTCTGCTTTTAAAGCCTGGCAGCGGGAACTATCCCGTTTTGACTATGATGTTCTTGTCGTTGGTCATACCCACCAGGTCTTTGCCGAAACCCTTGCCGGGATGCTGGTCATCAACCCCGGTAGCAGCCGTTACAACCATAGTTGCGCTATTCTCAGCTTGCCTTCAGGAGAGCTCGAGTGGTTTGCGCTTTCCGGTGAGGCGATTATCAAAAGCTGGCACTGGGGAATGGAGCTGGGAGCAAAATAGATCCTTCAATACGGGACGCGCTTATCATTCCTGCCTAATTCGCTAAAGCCGGCGATTCTCATGGCCGATACCTTCTTTATCTATCCGTTGTAAAAGAATCCCATAAGATATGATTGATGTAAAAGAATTACTGGCCATAAACGAATTCAGGAAACTCGATGATGCCGCCATGGTAGACATGGCCGAGCATGCCCGGATCCAGTCTTTTAATCCCCAGGACAGGCTGGTCGCGGAACAACTGGCCGATTACAGCGCCTATCTGCTCGAAGGTGAGCTTGATGTACAGTCCACCGGTGGCATACAGTCGCTGGTCTCGGCCGGTACCGAGCGGGCACAAAGCCCGGTCTTTCTTACCGCAACACCAGGCCACTATGCACGTTGCCTGAGTGCAGGCCGGGTATTGCTGGTGGAAAATAATGCCCTGCAAAAATACGGTCTGAACCATGATCGCTTTAAAACCGATATCAACTATGCTGACTTTGAGACTCTGCTTGGTAATACCAGCCTGGCCCTGTTCGATGAAATCACTACACTGTTTAAAAGCAAGTCTATTACCCTGCCGAGCCTGCCGGAGATTGCCCTGTATATTAATGCTGCACTGGAGAAAGAGGATGTCAGCATTAAAAAGCTGGCGAAAGTCATCCAGATGGATCCGGTTATTGCCGCCCGTGTGGTACAGGTGGCAAATAGTCCGCTCTACGGTGATACGCACAGTGACTCTATCCAGAGTGCCCTGACCCGTATTGGCATAGACGGGGTGCGGACCATTGTTATGGGCGTGGTACTGCGAGATCTGTTTATGCCGGATACCCAGCCGGTGATCGAGGCGATGACGAAATTTTATGCTCATAGTATCCGCATCGGGGTGTTGTGCTATGCACTGGCGAAAAAGCTGTCGGGGCTCAATCCGGATCAGGCCTTTATGGCGGGTATCCTGCATGATATTGGCGTAGTGCCGATCCTGGTGGTAGCGGACCGCTATCCACAGATTGCCGAGAAGCAGCACAACCTAAATGCCGTGCTGGGACACCTGAAAAGCTATATTGGTGGCATGGTGCTGCAGCAATGGGATTTTGACGAGAAATTCATCGAAGTGGCGAAAAATGCTTATAACTGGGAGCGCAAGGTTGAGCAGGCGGATTACTGTGACCTGGTACAGGTGGCACTGATGCATTCCCACCTTGTGGGGGGTGAAAAAATACCCGGTCCACCACTGGCCGCGTTACCTGCCTTTAAACGACTGGGGCTGGACAAGCTCAATCCCATCGAGAATGTGCAGACACTGAAAGAACTCAGCAGCCGCATCAATGACCTGATTCGCGTTATCTGTCGCTAAGCTGGAAAGGCCGTGCCAGGTCGACTCCAGAGAATATATTCGGATATTCATTCGGAAAATCTCGATTCGCGACGCGTTATACGCCTTCCCTGGCCTTATATCATCTCCCACTC
>JALUTJ010000337.1 GCA_027057985.1 Chromatiales bacterium | reverse complement strand
GAGGGCAAGTTGCCGGACATCCTCTTTATCGATGGTGGCAAAGGCCAGGTAAGCCAGGCAGAAGAAGTGCTGGAAGAATTACAGCTACAGGGTGTATTACTGATTGGCGTCACCAAGGGTGAAGGACGTAACCCGGATCTCGATACACTTTACTTGTCCGCAAGCAAGCGCAAGATTATACTGCCCGCTGATTCAGCAGCATTGCACCTGACCCAGCAAATCCGCGATGAAGCCCATCGCTTTGCCATTAGTGGTCACCGCAACCGCCGTGCCAAAGCGCGTAAAACTTCGCCTCTTGAAGGCATTGCCGGACTGGGGCCGAAACGTCGCCAGCAACTGCTGAAACAGTTTGGTGGCCTGCAGGAAGTCACCCGGGCGGGGATCGAGGACATTGCCAGGGTGCCGGGTATCAGCAAACAGCTGGCCAGAAAAATTTACGAAACCTTTCATACAGAAAGCGATTAACGAGCAATAACTACAATAATGAACCTGAATATCCCAAATATACTGACCCTGTTTCGCATTGCCCTGATTCCGGTACTGGTACTGATATTTTACTGGCCTGAATTCGAAAATCAGCACGTGGTACTGGCCAGCCTGTTCTTCGTTGCCGGTGTTACCGACTGGTTCGATGGTTACCTGGCCCGGGTACTCAACCAGCAGTCATCCTTTGGTGCTTTCCTCGACCCGGTTGCCGACAAGCTGACTGTCAGCGTGGCACTGGTGTTACTGGTCAGCAAGCATCCCGGTGCCCTGGTGGCAATTCCGGCCGCAGTGATCATCGGCCGGGAAATCACCATTTCTGCACTGCGCGAATGGATGGCGAATATCGGGGATGTGACCAGCGTCAAGGTGTCTATTATCGGTAAATTCAAGACTGCAGGGCAGTTGTGGGCGATTGGCTTTATGCTCTATGAAAAACCCATTGGCTGGTTCTCACCCCTGCAATTTGGTTATTTATTGCTCTATATTTCAGCGGCCTTAACCCTGTGGTCCATGGTTGCTTATTTAATCGCCGCCTGGCCAAAATTAATGGAAAAAGAATAAAAAAATCGAGCTAAAACCTTGACAGATCAGCCGGTATCTATAAAATAGCCGGCCTTCAAAGCGGGAATAGCTCAGTTGGTAGAGCACGACCTTGCCAAGGTCGGGGTCGGGAGTTCGAGCCTCCTTTCCCGCTCCAAATTCCAGAAAACCTCGGCGTAATTCCCGGGGTTTTTTTATGTTGTGCTAGACTGTAGTCGATACAACACACGGCTTTATGGCGGAATGGCAGAGTGGCTATGCAGCGGATTGCAAATCCGTGGACCTCGGTTCGACTCCGGGTTCCGCCTCCATTTTTAAAGCCCAGGTGGCGAAATTGGTAGACGCAAGGGACTTAAAATCCCTCGGTGGCAACACCGTGCCGGTTCGATTCCGGCCCTGGGCACCAACTTTTAAGTTTTTTCCCTTTGTACTTCCTATCAAGTGATACGTATTTAAAGTGATGAATCGAACCGGTACCCGGTTAGATTATTCGCCACATCCCTGTGGCTCACCCTTCGGGTTGCAGCCTGTCGGCTGCCATGCAAAATCGTTCCAGACGATTTTGTATGAACTACATCCCTGTAGTTCCCCCTTCGGGTTTGCAGCCTCAGGCTGCCATGCAAAATCGTTCCAGACGATTTTGTCCGGCCCTGGGCACCAACTTTTAAGTTTTCCCCCTTAGTGCTTCCTATCAAGTGATACGTATTTAAAGTGATGAATCGAACCGGTATCCGTTTAGATTTTATTATTTCCTCTCATTGCAATCACACAGAAACTGGTCTATTAATTTAGGTAGAAAAACATTTTTTAACCCAGCCTGTTCACCAGGAAAGGAGGTGTGTCATGAAAAGCATTACTGTTTATATCGATGAATCACTCAGCAATCGTGAGATGGTGAAACTCAAGCGTGATATTATGACACTGCCACATGTCCTTGATGTAGAGCATCCACGCCATGACGAGCATAACCTGACCATTGATTATGATGCTGCAAATGTACCGCAACAGATCATGGAAACATTACGTGCACGAGGGCTGCACCCTGATGTTATCTCTGGATAATAAAAAAAAGCCTGAACGGGGAAAGATAAACCGTTCAGGCTTAAGCTGAATTTTTTATTTAGAGGTTTATACCTGTCCAATCTGGTTTAAAAAACCAAGTTGTATTTTGCGGCGTTTTTTATCCTCCGGATCCACCTGCTTGCTCTTTTCTGCCTTGAGCGCTTCGTTTTGCAGGGAAAACTGTTCTATATCCGTCGCGGTATAGTGCGTTTCATTGCCTTTTTCTACCACGGTGCGTTCATAGCCCAGCCTGTCCATGACATCACCACAGACTGATTCAATAATCCGGATTTCTTCGGTACTGAGTTCGGTAAGAAATTTCCTGCTGTTACTGGTGTTAATGGGTTTGGAAAGGTTTTCCCACAAAGAGCTGGATTTTGCGCTACGTTCGGCTTCGCGAGAGCGGTGAAAATCCAGCATCTTTATGGAAAATTCGATATCCAGAAAAGTACACAGATCTTTCACCATCTGTTCTGGATTCTTCAGCAGGTTTTCATAGCTGATGGCAAACATGGAATCTTTATTTTCATCAAGCTGTGCCAGGCACAGGTTCTGAAGCTCATTCCACTGTTTTGCAATAAAGTAGGGGTGTTTTTCACCAATAACAGCCTTGCTAAAAGACAGGGCTACATCGCGCGGATCACGATAGAGATAAATATATTTTGGCTGGTCAAAATAGGCATTAATCTCTCTGGCCCAGTGAATGTTCTGCATACTTTTACACATCCAGCCGGTTGCATCATGTGCTTCAGCGTAAGCATCCATGACCGCCCCGAAGACAGCAACCAGGCTTCTTTCACGGCATCTCGAGGCGATATCTTTACGATCAAGTTTCACTTTGTCCCAGGGAACGGGGTTGAGTTCGACCAGGGTACAGACATCATCAACCAGTTTGTTAAATGCCCTGTCTTTTTTCAGGTCTCCATAAACAGGCAGTAAAGGCATCATTCGCTGTAAAATATGTGGTGGATGTGGTGCAGCAATCGCAGAAGACTGATCCAGAATCAACCGTAACAGGTTTGATCCTGATCGTTGCTCACCAACCATAAAAATTGCTTGCATAAGATGCTCTCCTTAAATGTTATAAAAATAAATAGCCGATAAATCCGGCAGGGGGAATAATCCAGACCACATCGAGGTTAAACCTGAGCAGTCCAATCATGGACAGGACAAAAATCATGAATAGTGGCCAGTAGGCAGATAGTTCATTTAAAGACCACGAAGGAATCGAAGATTTAAAAATAATCAATGCCGCAACGATAATCATTCCGATCACGGCGCTATGAATGCCATGCATTACAGCTTTGACGGTTAAAGATTCACGAAT
>JALUTJ010000336.1 GCA_027057985.1 Chromatiales bacterium | reverse complement strand
ACCCGGGTATTATTGAACACCAGCACATCCCCTGCTTGCAGGAATGTCGGTAAATCCGCGAACAATCTGTCCTGATATGCACCACTTTTTCCATCCAGCACCAGTAAACGACTGGCACGACGTTCTGCTGCCGGACGCTGGGCTATCAGTTCCTGTGGCAGTTCAAAATGAAAATCACTACGGCGCATACATCTCTCTTTAAACGGGATTATTCGGCAGGCAGAGTTTATTGGCCGGGCTCTGAAAATGCCAGCCCTGGCAGGGAATTTATAGGGATTTACGCTCGCACCTGGCACGGTTGTGCCCTATAATAGCCGGGCTTTTCTGCACTGGCGGTGTGGTGAAATTGGTATACACGAGTGATTCAAAATCACTTGCCTTCGGGCGTGGCGGTTCGAGTCCGCCCACCGCTACCATCTTTTTTTTCTCTTTTTCTCAGCGCAAAGACACAAAGGCCGCAAGTTTTTTGAGTAGCTACTACCCTAAGATTTAATCATTGCTGTGCTGCAGATAGAAATCGATCAGGCCATTGGTTGAAACATCATAATGATCGACCGACTGTCGCTTGCGCAGGTCGGTGTAGATGCTGCTGGCGACTTTCTTACCCAGCTCTACCGCAGGCTGATCAAAGGAGTTTATCTGCCAGATAATGCCCTGGGTAAAGATCTTGTGTTCATACAGTGCAATCAAGGATCCCAGGGTTCTTGGTGTCAAGGCTTTAAGCAGCAGAGTATTACTCGGCTTGTTACCCGGCATCAGTCGTGAAGCATACAGCCTTTCGATATCCTCTTCTGCATAACCTTCATCAGCCAGTTCCTGCCTTGCCTGTTGTTCATTCTTGCCCATCATCAGGGTACGACTCTGGGCAAAGAAATTGGCCAGCAAGACAAGGTGATGATCACC
Source organism: Chromatiales bacterium (assembly GCA_027057985.1). Taxonomy (GTDB): domain Bacteria; phylum Pseudomonadota; class Gammaproteobacteria; order UBA6429; family Thiohalophilaceae; genus JAGLTQ01. Next base: position 2,526 of record JALUTJ010000336.1, on the reverse strand, counting down.
CACCGGGTTCATGCTTTCCACCGGGACGATAAAATCGGCCGGTACCAGGTGCGTGCCCTGATGCAGGTTCTGGTAAAAGGCATGTTGCCCGGTAATCCCCAGCTCACCCCAGATAACCGGGCCGGTAGCATAGTCAACCAGCCTGCCATCACGGGTAACACTCTTGCCATTACTTTCCATATCACCCTGCTGAAAATAGGCCGGGAAGCGATGCAGGTGCTGATCATAGGGCAATAATGCATGGGTTTCAGATTTAAAGAAGTTGGTGTACCAGATACCCAGTACCGCGAGGATAACCGGCATATTCTTCTCATGCGGTGCATGCCGAAAATGCTGATCCATTTCATACGCACCCTGAAGCAGCGCCTCGAAACGATCCATACCAATATAAATGGCAATGGAAAGCCCAATGGAAGACCAGAGTGAATAACGACCACCGACCCAGTCCCACATTTTGAAAATATTTTCTTCTTCGATGCCAAAACGGGTGGCTTCCTCAACATTGGCCGAGACAGCAATAAAGTGTTTCGCCACCGCGGCCTCATCACGGGCATTATCCATCAACCAGTCACGCGCGGTATGGGCGTTCATCAGGGTATCACGGGTGGTAAAACTCTTGGAGGAAACAATAAACAGGGTACGTTGCGGATCGAGATCCCGCAGGGTATTACAGATATGGCTGGGATCGACATTGGAAACAAAGTGTACCCTGAGACCAACCTTACCATAGGGATAAAGCGCCTCGCTAACCATGACCGGGCCGAGATCAGAGCCACCTACCCCGATATTCACGATATCGATAATGGATTTGCCACTGTAGCCACGCCAGTCACCCAGGCGAATTTCATCCGAGTAGCGGCGCATCTTCTCCAGCTCGGAGCGAATCTCCGGCATCACATCAACACCATCCACGTAAACCGGTGTATCACCCCGGTTACGCAGCGCCGTATGCAGCACAGCTCTGTCTTCGGTGAAATTGATTTTCTCACCTGTGAACATTTTTTCAGTCCAGGCACCGAGCTCACTTTCCTCGGCCAGTTGCAGCAGTAGCTTCATGGTTTCGCGGCTAACGCGGTTTTTCGAGTAATCCAGCAGAATATCGTTGAACTGCAGGTGAAAATCGGCAAAGCGCTGTTCATCGCCCGCAAACAGATCCAGCATTTTGACGTCTTTTATTTGCTGGTAATGCGCCTGTAGTGCTTTCCAGGCAGGTAAGTCGGTCAGGTAAGACATTTTCCACTCGTATATTTTTGTTTTGAAAGTAAATTATGCAATATTTCCGGCTCAAATGGGCAGTTTCAGGCTGCAAAATTCCTCATCCAGCTGAAAATTGCACAAAATTTCACCAGACGCGGTTTTTTCAGCCCGGTTTTGACTTGTCAAGGGACCTTTTCTCATAAAGTGAAGGTATAATGTGCGGCCTTTTGAAACACTAAGCTTATACTATGACAGCCAAAGCAAAAAACATCGATTCACCGATCACCAAACTCATGGCCACCAACCATGACAAGCAACTCCGCTCTCGGGTAAAACTCTTCGGTAATATTCTCGGCAAGGTGTTGCTCGAACATGCCGGTAAAGATGTCTTCAACGCGGTGGAAAAACTGCGCAAGGGCCATATCAGCCTGCGCAACAAGAATGATTCTGCCCGTCGTCGTCGGCTGGACAAGCTGGTGGCTTCACTCGATCCGGAAGCAACCGAGCATGTGGTTCGTGCCTTCAGTATCTATTTCAGCCTGGTCAATATTGCCGAGGAAGAATTCCAGCACAAGCAGCGTCGCCGTGAGGTTGGCCCCAGGGGCTTTACCTGGAAAGGCTCCTTTTATAATGCACTGAACGATTTCCAGAAAAGTGAATTCTCGGCAGAACAGGTACAGGCGCTGTTGAACCAGACGGCCTATATCCCGGTCTTTACCGCGCACCCGACCGAGTCCAAGCGCCGTACCGTGATGGAAGCCATTCGTCGCATCTATTTAATCAGCGATCAACTCAACGAACCCCGGCTCAACAAGCTGCAAAAAGAAAACATTATCGAGAAACTCGAAGAACATATCCAGATTCTTTACAAGACCAACGAAGTACGCGTACAGAAGCCGGAAGTCATCGACGAAGTTAAAAATGGCCTTTATTACTACCGTGAAAGCCTGTTCAAGTCGGTACCCCAGACCTACCGCAATCTGGAAAAGGCAATTGGCCGCACCTATGGCAAGGACTCCGGTATTACCGTGCCCAGCATGATCAAGTTTGGCTCCTGGATTGGTGGAGACCGTGACGGTAACCCCTTTGTAAAACCGGAAACCACGGTTACCGCATTACGTATGCAGTCGCGTGAAGTACTGAATGAATACCTGCAACAGTTGCAAAACCTGGCCAAAATACTGACCCAGTCCAGCCTGTTTTGCCAGCCCAGCGATGCTTTCCTGGAAAAACTCGCTAGCGATGAAAAACAGGTGCCACAGGCCTTTGCCGAGTTCCCAATGCGCTTCAAGCAGGAGCCGTATCGTCGCAAGCTCTATATTATGCAGC
>JALUTJ010000335.1:1041-3430 GCA_027057985.1 Chromatiales bacterium | reverse complement strand
CTTCAAGGTGTTACTTTCTGAAGAGTGTCAATCATAGGAGTATAATATGACAGAAAAATATCGATCACAGTTTCTTCTACAGGCAAGATATAACCAGTGGATGAATAACAAACTCTACCAGGTCTGTGAAGATATCCCCGATCGCTTAAGAAAAAAGGAGATGAAAGCTTTTTTCAAATCCATACACGGTACGTTTAATCACCTGCTTCTTGGAGACAGATTATGGATGGGCCGTTTTACCGGCAATGAATTTAAAATAAAGTCTCTGGATCAGGAACTCTATTCATCCTTCGATGAATTATGGCGAGAAAGGCAAAAAACCGATCAGCATATTCTCGACTGGATTGGCTCTCTTGAAGAAATGGAATTTGATAAAACGATACACTTTACGGCTATTGTCACCCAACGAAGCCATTACTTCCGACTTGCCGATGCCTTGAGCCATTTTTTTCATCATCAGACACATCATCGTGGCCAGTTGACAACACTTATTTCTCAGCTGGACTATGATTTTGGCATTACCGATATGATGTGGATGCCGGGCGTTGAACTGGAACAATAATAGTTATAAGGGAGATAAACATGGACATTCGTCAACTGATACTAAAACAAAATGAAATTGAAGCTATGCCCGGTGAAAAACGGGTACATTTTCTCAATCCCAATGCCGAGAGAATCCGAAAATCGCTCGGTGACAGAGTTGGCCTGAAAAATATCGGTGTCCATCTTATTTATACTGAACCCGGCAAAGATACTACCGAATATCATATGCATTATTATGAAGAAGAATGTATTTATGTGCTCTCAGGCAGAGGAGAGCTTATCATCAATAATGAAACTTTTTCCTTTGCGCAAGGTGATTTTGTCGGCCTTCCTGCCAATACCGCCAGCCATGCACTTAAAAATACCGGCAATGAAACCCTTGTTTGCCTGGTTATGGGGCAGCGTCTTGAGCAGGATGTCGCTGACTATCCTGATAAAGGAAAACGCCTGTATCGCAATAGTGGGCAATGGGATCTGGTTGATGTCTCGGATATCCATGATCCGCGGAAATAATGCTTTTTAATCAATTTTTCTGATAGCATTTCTGGCTTCTTCGTTAGTTTTATTCATCAGGCGAACGAGAATCCTGGACAGAAAAACCCTGTTAATGGCCTCAACCGTCTCAATCACAGCCATACCTAGTGCCTGCATTATTTTTCTGATTAACAATAATACCCAGCCACCAATATCTTTCGATATATTTATACCTTTATAAAGTATATAGGCAATAGTGTCTGCTAGAGTTACAGCACCTGTTACACCGCTTTGTAGTAATAATGCAGCAGTGAAGGTGATTTTCTTTAACACATAAATTAATGCAGCATTAATCCATTGCCAGATATGCGGGCTGCGTGAAGTAACGGGTGAAGCAGATTTAAGCCATAACTCAACGGCTGATTCAATATTATACGGTGCAGTTCGTCTCTCAAGACCAGACCAGCTCATCCCTTCAACAGATTTGATATATTCATCCATCGCATGTGCCTGATGAGAAAATATTCCCTGACTCGATGGGAGATAATGGCCATAACCTGGTAAGGGTGGATGAACAAAAGGATATAGCGGGATCATGGGGACGGGATCGGTTGCATGATAAACTCGAAAAATATTTTTTCGCCATATTTTCTGTGACAAGTGCTGTGCGAACATGGTAAGACCGGGTCTTGGGGCACCAAAAGTATATAATTGCACGGGCAGCCCCTTGTTGCTCTTTATCCAGTCCGCTGCCAGAGTAGCAATCGCACCGCCGAGACTATGGCCAATACAATGTACTTTTTTTACCTGTTTTACTGTAGCAAGGAACTGTTTAAGTTGTGGTAACAGGCTTTCAAAAACCCGGTTAAAGCCACTATGTACCGGCAATCCGGTTTTTGACCGGCTTATACCTATCCACAGATCACTGATAACATCATGTGCAGTATCCGTTCCTCTAAAAATAATAAAAAGTTCATTTTCATAACCCGCACCACCCATGGCACATACACCAAAAGCATCTTTACTATAAATTCCTGTATTTGCACTAATCTTCTTTGCTACTCTTGATTCACCAGAAAACTCTTTCCTGGTCAACAGTACTTTTATAAATCTACTTTCTCTTACTAAATATACATCTTTAGCCAGCTCTGCAGCTACTGAAGGTGTTAGTTTCATCGATCACTCCTTAATCATTTTTTATAATTTTCTTCCATTTACAATGTGTTAGTAGAAATGAATCCTTGAAACGAAGAATTTTTTCTTCTGATTCCAGTTCGCATGTCATATCAACCGCCTTCCCTTCAAGTTCACCATATATCTTTTTATTCATTTTAGATAATACCCAAATAGGATATTTTTTATCCTTTATAAA
>JALUTJ010000335.1:0-1031 GCA_027057985.1 Chromatiales bacterium | reverse complement strand
TCATGGGACGCAACAAACTCACGAAATTTTGGCAATGTTGCTTTTATGGTTACTGTTGGTAAATAGAAAGATCCATCTTCACCCGTGGTAAAGTAGTCTTTCTCGCCAACATCGTCCTTCCATTTGATCAGCCGCTCAATTTTTGCGTTTTTTACCGGTTCTCCATTCAAAGTGATATAACCTTTCATTTCTGAGAACAATACGATCTCTTCTTCCGGGAGTGTAAATAATGACATTGCAGTTCCTTTTAAACTAAGCAGCATTAATAGAGATAAAACAATCAGCTGGTAATAAATCCTTACAGTTATAGGTATAACATAGCGCATCATTATACAGATCGAGCTGAAAAAAGATGTATATGGTAAACTGGCAATCCGGTTTTTGACCGGCTTATACCTATCCACAGATCACTGATAACATCATGTGCAGTATCCGTTCCTCTAAAAATAATAAAAAGTTCATTTTCATAACCCGCACCACCCATGGCACATACACCAAAAGCACTTTGTTTTTTAATTAAATACCCCCCTGTATCTGCATGTAGCTTTTGGTTGCTAAATTTTTTATTAGAAAACTCCTTTCTCTGAAGAAATATGCTAAATGCACTTTCTGTTCGCACTGCATAAATTTCTCTAGCTAAGCTAGCTGAAGTTAAAGGTGATAACTCTTTCATAACAAACTCCCTTTATTTTATTATAGACTCCCAATGACAGGATGTACCCAAAAGTCCATTTTTCACTTCGACACGTTCTAGATTATCGGTTAATTCACATTTAAAATTCACCGGCTTACCACCAAGTTCATCAAAAAGTTTCTTGCTTAATTTACCCATTGTCCAGATAAGATAATTATTATCATTATAATGAACCGTAATTTCCTGAGATACAGAAAACTCTCTAAACTTGGGCAATTTTGCTTTTATGGTTACGGTTGGTAAATAGAAAGATCCATCTTCACCCGTGGTAAAGTAGTCTTTCTCGCCAACATCGTCCTTCCATTTGATCAGCCGCTCAATTTTTGCGTTTTTTACC
>JALUTJ010000334.1 GCA_027057985.1 Chromatiales bacterium | reverse complement strand
CTGATCACACGGTGGATACACTTTAACAAGAGGATAAAAAAAGCTGCTAAGATAGTAGCTAGTCCATCAATAAAGAGAAATAAACATGAGCCTGATAGTTGATAATGATCGTTACAGTATTGATGCCCTGGAACTCGGCCCCATGGAAAATTTTATTTACCTTTTGATCGATAAAAAAACCGGGCGTGCCGCGGTTATTGACCCGGCCTGGGATGCCGAGGCGATTATGAAACTGGCCAGGGAAAAGGGCGTCAATATAACCGACATCCTGCTTACCCATAGTCACTATGATCATATCAATGCCATTGAAGGTATCTTGCAAAACCACGATGCACAGTTACACCTGCTAAAAGATGAAGCCCGTTTCTGGGGTGAGTCACTGGCCCACCCTTCCCTGCACCATGGTGGTGATACGATTAAAATCGGCGAGAGCGAAATCAGTATACTGCATACACCCGGCCATACGCCTGGCTCGGCCTGCTACCATATCGACGATAACCTGATTGCCGGTGATACCCTGTTTGTCTTTGGCTGTGGCCGCTGTGATCTTGAAGGGGGTGATCCCAATATCATGTTCGACACTCTAAAGCGACTAAAACAACTCCCCGGCAATACCCTGCTGTTGCCCGGGCATAACTATGCCGAGAAAACCACCTCTAGCATGGAAGAACAGTGCGAAGGCAATCCTTTCCTTTTTTATGATGACCGGGATGAGTTTGTCGATTACCGCATGAATATCCATGACAAGGTACGCGAATACCCCTACCACGCCGAACACCGCCATCACAAATGAGCCCGGATAACAAACGTATCGGTATTGCACTGGGAAGCGGCTCGGCACGTGGCTGGGCACATATTGGTGTCCTCAATGCACTGGCTGAAATGGATATCTATCCTGAAATCATTGCCGGCAGTTCTATTGGCGCACTGGTAGGCGGAGCCTATGCCAGTGACCGGCTTGCCGATATGGAACGCATGGTTCGTGCCTTAAGCTGGAAAGACATCGTTGCCTATATGGATATGTCGATTATGGGCGGTGGGTTATTACAGGGCGAAAAACTGGTTGAGTTCTTTCGCCAGCATGTCAATTCAATCCACATCGAAGACCTGCCGCGCCGTTTTGCTGCGGTTGCCACCGATCTTAACAATGGCCAGGAGATCTGGTTACAGCAGGGAGACCTGGTTCAGGCAGTACGTACTTCCGGTGCGCTGCCCGGTTTGTTTACCCCGGTAAAAAAAGATGGCCGCTGGCTGATTGATGGCGGTGTGGTTGATCCGGTGCCGGTATCACTTTGTCGTGCCATGGGGGCAGAGGTGGTTATTGCTGTCAGTCTTAACAGTGGCATTGTTGGCAAGCATAGCCGTAAACGCCAGCAAAAAGTTGCTGAAAACCCGGTCGATCTTCACCCGCAGGATAGTGATCTCTGGCAACGCATTTCCAGGCAACTGGAAGAAACCATGTTCCGGCAAAAGAACCTGTTGCTCTCACGCCTGTTTGGAGAACATATCAATACCCCGGGACTGATCGAGGTACTGGCGGGTTCCATCAATATTATGCAGGATCGTATTACCCGTAGTCGCATGGCGGGCGATCCGCCAGAGCTGTTACTGGCACCGCGACTGTCACAGCTGGGACTGATGGAATTCGACCAGGGTGAACTGGCCATTGAAGAAGGCTATGCCTGTGTGCAGCGGCATCAGGTCGAAATCCGGCATCTGTTAAATATATAACCTCGTTGCCTGTTTATCGTTTTTATACACCGCAAAGATGCAAAGTGACGGAACCGACAATCTGACAAAAAACCCACGGATATTTTGCGAGAAAAATATCTGGCAACAAGATATCTATTGTCAGGCTGAAGCCTGACTTACTTTTCACCGCAAAGGCGCGGAGAACGCAAAGGTTTATTTTTTGCACGTGACAGGATATTTTGCAGCAAAATGTTATGAGCGACCGTCGATTTCAGGGATGAAATCGTCGAGCGGCCAGGGATGGCGTATAGCGTGTCGTGAATAACGTTTTGCGAGAAAAATATCCGTGATATTTTATTGTCAGACTAAAGTCAGACCTACACACAAGCACTACTAAAAGACTCTGTGACACTCTGTGTTCTCTGTGGTTTTGCTTTTTGTCGGCTCCGCTACGCTTGAGCCAACCTACAATTTTTCACCGCAAAGGCGCGAAAAACGCGAAGATTTATTTTTTGCACGTAACAGGATATTTTGCAGCAAAATGTTATGAACGACCGTCGATTTCAGGGATGAAATCGTCGAGCGGCCAGGGATGGCGTATAGCGTGTCGTGAATAACGTTTTGCGAGAAAAATATCCGTAGATTTTTATATTTCTGTCGGCTCCGCTGCGCCTGAGCCAACCTAAAATTGATCTACATATAAAATAGCATTATTTCTCTGCCACGATATAGATCATCCAGGACTCCTGATTTTCAACTTCTTCTGTCTCATAGTATTCACCGGTACCTTCGAGTTCATCATCGTCTTCATCATCAGACTCAACATACTCTTCCCAGTAAACACGGGTTTTGGAGAAGCCGGCCTCATCAAGCAGTTCCAGAATTTCAGGAATGGCCCATAATCGCCAGACATAGGTAAAGGCATTGTCCATACGCGAGCCATCATCAAACTCAAAATGAATCGCGCATTCCATATGATTGTTGATCGGGTTGAAAGAAACATGCTCCCAGATATAGGTGGCATTATGTTCTTCCAGCTCGGTTTCTTCCTCAAGCGTGTCGGCACACTCGGTACCACCAAACAGGTCCAGCACCAGGATACCGTCCTCTTTTAGTCCTTCACGTGCCTGTTTGAAATACTCCAGCAGCTCAGGGCGTTTCTCGAAAAGGCAATAGCTGAAGTTAAAGGCGCAGGTAATATCCACTTTAGGTTCGGTAATCTTGCGAACATCTTCCTCGATCAGGGTAATACGGCTCGCGACATCGGCACCGGCAGGTTCAAGATTATGCTTTTTTCCCCATTCCAGGGTCGGACCATCGATATCCACACCAACACAGGTTCGCTCGGGGTCACTTTTGCACCACTCGGTGGCAAGGTAGGCGGTACCACAGAAATCTTCTTTCATGCTCAGCGCCTTGCGGCCACGCAGCTTTGCAAAGGTTTTACTCATGAAGTCCACTTCGGCTTCTGGAAACTGTACCGCTTCCTGATAAAGTACGTGACGGTCGGCCTGATCTGCCATGGTTGGTTTGTTCTGCTGTGACTGCTTAGCCATTCATATGCCCCTGATGGTAATAGTAGGAATTATTGTGAGCCCGATTATATCTGTTTTTCTCCCTGCATTCGATACGCCGGGTAAAAATGGTATGATAGACATTTACAGGCAGATTTTCATGGTAGCAAAATGACGAATAATACCACCGCAGTGCATATTGGCCCGGCCGAACACGAAGTGATTGTTGGCG
>JALUTJ010000333.1 GCA_027057985.1 Chromatiales bacterium | reverse complement strand
GTGTTGCCTGCCCGTTACATGACTGGAAGATTGGCCTCGATGATGGTCAGGCGGTTGCCCCGGATGAAGGCTGTGCAGCCAGCTATCCGGTTAAACTGGAAGGTGAAAAAATCTTCCTCTCGCTGGTGCCTGAAGAAGGTTGTCCGAATAAATAATAACAGCACTGCGCTGAGAAACAGGATATAAGAATGCTATTCGGTCGTAAGAAGAAAAATCCCATCAAGATTGCCGATAAGGGTGTCGTGGAGTGGAAGTATGCCACCTGCGGTTACTGTTCTACTGGTTGTTCCATCGAGGTGGGGCTGAATCAGGAAGGAACACCGGTTGCTTCGCGTGGCGTTGCCGATGCGGATGTGAATCGTGGCAAGCTATGTTTAAAAGGTATCTTTGAACATGAGCTGTTCGATTCTGCCGGGCGTGGCACTGTACCAAAGATACGTCAGCACTGGCATGAACCCTGGCAGGAAACCAGCTGGGATACGGCACTGGATAAAGTACACGATGAAATCGTACGTATCCAGGAAAAGTATGGCCGTGATTCCTTCGCGGTTATCTCGACCGGGCAAATGCTGACTGAAGAATTTTATACCCTGGGTAAACTAACCCGTGGCCTTATTGGTACCAATAATTACGATGGTAATACCACACTTTGCATGGCCTCGGCAGTGTCGGGGTACAAGCGTTCTTTTGGTTCCGATGGTCCACCAGGTTGTTATGAAGACTTTGAGCATACCGACGTGGTCATTGCCTGGGGCTCTAACCTGCCGGAACAGCACCCGATTATTTACTGGCGCTTAAAAGAGGCACAGGAAAAGAAAGGCTTTACCCTTATCGTTGTCGATCCCCGTGTCACCATGTTGGCACAGAATGCACACATGCACCTGGCAATTACACCGGGTACTGATGTGGTACTCCAGAATGCCCTGATGCATGTTATTTTAAAAGAAGGCCTGGAAGATCGAGACTATATCGAAGCCAATACCAATGGTTTTGAAGCCCTGCAGGCCGAGGTAGAAAAATACGATCCCACCACGGCTTCACGTATCTGTGGTATCGATGAAGATACCATTCGTCGTGTTGCTCGCACCTTTGCCAATGCCGGTGCGGCCATGCAGATATGGACCATGGGCATCAACCAGTCCACGCATGGCTCCGATGGTGTAGTCGGTATCAATAACCTGGCATTGATTACCGGTAATATTGGCAAGCCCGGTGGTACCAGTCTCTCCATTACCGGACAGTGTAATGCCATGGGTACACGTGAGTGGTCTTCCTGTTCCGGGTTACCGAATTATCGTTATCTTGAAGTACCAGAGCACCGCGAGGAAATCGCAAAGTTCTGGAATATCGATCCCGAGTTTTTCCCCAAACAACGTGGCATGTTCCAGACCGATATCTATCATGCAATAGAAGCTGGTGAGATAAAAGGTTTATGGCTGATAGCAACTAACCCGCTGACATCACTGCCGAACAGTGCCCGAGTGCGTAAGGCAATGGAGAAACTGGAATTCTGTGCGGTACAGGATAGCTATGAAGATGTTGAAAGTGCTCAGTATGCGCATGTTTATCTGCCTGCTGGTACCTGGGCTGAAAAACATGGTGTAATGACCAATACCGAGCGCCGTATCAATGTGGTTAAGCCGGTGACTAATCCTCCCGGTGAGGCAAAGCCAGACTTATGGATCTTCAACCGCATGGCGGAAAGATTTAACAAGGGTGGCCGGGTTAAGTTTCCGGAAAAGGCACCGGATATCTTTTTAGAAATGGCCGAGATTTCAAAAGGCCGACTGGCGGATATCTCGGGCATGAACCATGAGTTGATCGAAAAGCAACGTGGTGTGCAATGGCCCTATACCGAGGAACAGGTGAAAAAAGGGGAAGCCCCACCTGCCGGTGGTAAACGACTTTACACCGAGGATGGCACTTTCAGTTATCCCGACGGCAAGGCCAAACTGATCCCGTTACCGTTTATCGATAACAATGAGGTACCGGATGATAAGTATCCCATCTGGCTCAATACCGGTCGCCTGATTGAGCACTGGCATGGTCGTACCAAGACCGGCAAGATTGGTAATAACAACAAGTACAGCCCGATCCCGTTTATCGAGATCAACCCTGATCTGGCTGCGAAACTCGGTATTGCCCGGGGGGAATATGTACGTCTGGTGTCACGTCGTTCCGATGCGATTGTTATGGCGCAACCGACACAGCGTGTTCCCATTAACATGGTGTTCCTGCCGTTCCATTTTCATGACTGTGCCAACCGCCTGACACTGGGATTACTGGATCCTTATTCACGTCAGCCGGCCTATAAACAGTCCGCGGTACGCATCGAAAAAATTGCCGATCAGCAGGAAGCTGCCCGTCTTAGCATGGAAATGCGAGCTTTCTAGGAAAATACTATGTTTGAAGTACGAGACAATGAACCAGAATACGCCTTGCTGAAAGACCCTGACAGCAAGCAACAAAACCGTTACGGCACACCGATTGAAAAGGCGCGGGAAGGGGAACCCCTGTTTGGCCAGAGCCTGAATATCAATGGTGATCCTGAAGTGGGTACGAACCCGAATCGTTACAAGCAGCACGGCTTTTACTTTAATGCCGATAACTGTATCGCCTGTCATGCCTGTGAAGCAGCCTGTAGTGAAAAGAATGATAACCCGGCGCATATCGCGTTTCGTTCTGTGGGCTTCGTTGAAGGGGGAACTTATCCAGCTTATTCACGTATCAATATTTCCATGGCCTGTAATCATTGCGATAACCCGGTCTGTTTAAAAGGCTGTCCAACCCGGGCCTATACCAAGTTTGCTGAGTACGGCGCGGTATTACAGGATCCAGATATCTGTTTTGGTTGTGGTTACTGTACCTGGGTGTGTCCTTACAATGCACCACAACTGGATCCGATAAAAGGGCAGGTGACAAAATGTAATATGTGCGTGGATCGCCTTGAAGTGGGACTCAAGCCGGCCTGTGTCTCAGCCTGTCTTGGTAAGGCGCTGGACTTCGGTGTGATTGAAAATATTCCTGAAGGGCGTAGCCAGGCAAAGACCTCGATTCCTGGTTTTCCAACGCCGGAAATTACGCACCCTAATATTCGTTTTCAGCAAACCCGCACCCTGCAACGTGACATGGTACGGGTAGATACCACGCCACTGAAATATCACCGCGATGATACAACGGGTGAGTATAAGCCGGTCGTGGATCCAAAACACGAGAAGAAACGGCACTGGAACCTGAAGAAGCTGTTTTCTTCGCATGAGAACTCGCACATTATATTTACCCTTGCGACGCAAACCGTGATCGGTGCTTTTTTACTGTTCCTGTTTGGCGGCAATATCGGTCTTGAAGGGATGACTACCAGCGTAGTAGAAAATTACTGGCCAGTGATGATTAGCCTGTTTGCCCTGATGAGTTATGGCATGTTGCGCCTTAACCTGCATTTG
>JALUTJ010000332.1 GCA_027057985.1 Chromatiales bacterium | reverse complement strand
CCATTGCTTATGAACTGCTTTGTGGTGTGACCCGGCGGGTTGAATTTATCTATAAAGAGTAAACTCAATCTAATTAGCCACTATTTCCAAACCATTTTTCCAGGTCCCATTCCAGGAATTCAGCATAGTTCATGTAATGGGAACCATCACAGGAAAAAGTCAGGCCGACGATACCATTGACCAGGTTAAACGAAGCCGAACGCAGGTAAACGGTTTCATCCATATTGCGCAGGGCTTTTAACATATCCATGACATCAGCAATTTTATCCTGGGGTACGGTGGCGATGTCCGGGTAGTCCTGGCGCGGGTAGGCAAGGCAGCGTTCCGGATCCACGATATCATCGAGCATATGGATATGGTATTCGTACGGGTTTTCCATTGACCAGAATGAAACCCGGGAACTGGAGTAATGGATCTTGCAGTGAAAAATACCGTGGTGTTGCATCATTTCCTTAATGATTTCGGTAACATTATCCAGCTGCTTGTCCATGGCACTAAGTACGCGCTCCTGCAGGAACAGGGTGCCACGAATGGCCGGGTCGCCCTTGTACTGTGTCCACTTGGTTGCTGTTTTCTTTTCGGTTTTTTCAATGGGCAGTTTTTCGACATCGAAGTCAGCGGCAATAAACCCCAGCACCTTGTCGTCAGCGGTAACCGACTGCATTACCGTGATACAGGATTTGCCACTATGAGTGCTGATATAAACCGGTGACATGGTAAAGCCTTTATAAGGCAGTGTTTTTTCCATGTACGGTCGTCCACGGAGAACACGGCCGCGCAGGGTGGAATCTTTTTTATGAGCCTCGACATTGGAGGAAATCAGCATGCCCTCGGTATCGACTGCATAGATAAGATCACAGTAGGGCAGCATATTGATGCTGTCCTGTAAAATTTTGTCGAGTTCATCCGGGTTGTCCCAGGCATAGATGCAGGACTTGGCCAACGCAGTCAGCAGGGCTTCTGAGCGTTTCGCAAGGGCTTTCTTCTTGTTAGAAATGACTTCTTTAAACCAGGACATGTTCGGCTCGGGTAATCAGTTTCACATTAACGACATTCTATCCTATATGCGTGACAAAGGCATGACACAGTTTACAGAATTTGAAGTTTACTGTCCGCTATTCATGTTAATATAAATTTCAGACAGAGAAAAAAGTAATTCGTATGGCAAAGAGTAAATCCGTTTATAGTTGTAGTGACTGTGGTGCTGAATCACCCAAATGGGCCGGGCAGTGTGGTGACTGTGGTGCCTGGAATACGCTGGTGGAGATAACGGCAGTAAAAACTACCTCAAGTCGTAGCGCTCGTTATGCCGGTTTTGCCGGTGAAGCAAAAGGCAACAAGGTGCAGCGCCTCGATGAAGTCAGTCCCGATGATGTCAGTCGCTACAATACCGGTAGCGAAGAATTCGACCGTGTCCTTGGTGGTGGGCTGGTTCCGGGTTCGGTTGTCCTGCTCGGTGGTGATCCGGGTATTGGTAAGTCAACCCTGTTATTACAGATTATTACCCGGCTGGGTGATCTGAACCCGCTTTATATCAGTGGAGAAGAATCACTACAGCAGATCAGTGCCCGTGCATTCCGGCTTGGGGTTAAAACCGATAACCTGGGCCTGCTTGTCGAAACCCGGGTGGAAGATATTTTACAGGTGGCGCAAAAAGAAAAGCCGGCCGTTATGGTGATCGATTCTATTCAGACCATGTACACCGACGAGTTACAGTCGGCACCGGGTGCGGTGGCACAGGTACGTGAAAGTGCGGCACAACTGGTGCAGTTTGCCAAGCGAACCCGTACCACGATTTTTCTAGTGGGGCATGTCACAAAGGAAGGTACACTGGCTGGCCCTCGCGTACTTGAACACATGGTGGATACTGTTCTTTATTTTGAAGGTGAGAGTGGTAGCCGTTACCGCCTGATTCGCGCCATGAAGAACCGTTATGGTGCAGTGAATGAGCTGGGTGTGTTCGCCATGACCGATCGTGGGCTGCGTGAAGTCAGTAATCCCTCTGCCATTTTTCTTTCCAGGCATGAACGTACCGTACCCGGCAGCGTGGTGATGGTGACACTTGAAGGCAGTCGGCCATTACTGGTCGAGGTGCAGGCGCTGGTGGATGAAAGTCATCTCAGTAATCCGCGCCGTGTGACTACCGGGCTGGAACATAATCGCCTTGCCATGTTACTGGCCGTATTGCATCGTCATGGTGGTATTATTACCCATGACCAGGATGTCTTTGCCAACGTGGTCGGTGGTGTCCGTGTTACCGAGACCGGAGCCGACCTCGCGGTATTACTGGCGATCAAGTCCAGTCTCAGTGACAGGATATTACCGGAAGACGTGGTTGTTTTTGGCGAGGTGGGTCTTGCGGGTGAAATTCGCCCGGTTCCCAATGGTCAGGAACGTTTACACGAAGCCAGCAAGCATGGTTTTAAGCGGGCACTGGTGGCAAAAGGCAATATGCCACAAAAGCCGATTGAAGGTCTGGAAGTGATTGGCGTCTCACGACTGTCTGAAGCACTGACCGCGATTGAATAAATGTTATCGTAATATTGTCGGTTCCGTCACTTTGTTCCTTGAACCGACCTATGTTACTGGCAATGATGTGCAGGTTGGCTCAAGCGCAGTGGAGCCGACAAAATAATTTCTATTTACTAAAAAAATCTTTGCGTTCTCTGCCTTAGCGGTGAAACAGTTTATGCCTGAACCAGCTCGGTGAGTTCACGCTCGAGCAGGCTTTCATCACCGAGGTTAAGTTCGACCAGGCGCCGCAGATGCGTAGCGGTATCCAGATCCATGTGTTCGGTTTTAAAACCAACATGATTGTTTTCACTATGAACCTCGATAACCGAGAGATTGATTTCGACTTCATTTCCGGCCAGTTGCAGGTGAATGGTATAGTGTTCACCATTAATGCCCTCCCAGTCATCCGGCCGGGTGATGAGTATGCCCTTGAAACTGATATCAACCAGTTCCGCCATACTTTTATGACCGCTGCGAGTGTTGACCACGGTTGCCGCTGCATTGAAAGGAATGCGGGTGAAGTGACGTTTTTCCTGTGACATACCGTGACTCCTGTTTTAAAGAAAAATTATTCGAGGTAAAACTGCATCTTGATATTACCGATCTGGATGGTATCGCCATCCATTAACTGTACGCTTTTGTCACCGAGTTCCTTGTTCTTGACAAGTAAAGGGTGTTTCCCTTCCAGTTGCGAGATAAAGTAACCATCGGGTCGTTTGGTAATTACCGCGGTCGATATACCGGGTTTGCCCAGGTTGGTCATGGACTTGTTCAGACTCATGGTTTTACCCAGGTTGGCACCGTTGAGGATCTGTAACCAGCCCTGTTTTTTTTCTGGTGCCTGTATGGTAACGGGTTCTTCTTCCACCGGTGCCTGCTGCACGGCCTCTTCGGCGATGGCATCAGTTTCACTGCTGAGATCTTCGGCGAAGTCGAAGGT
>JALUTJ010000331.1 GCA_027057985.1 Chromatiales bacterium | reverse complement strand
AGTCCAGTGTACCTTCATATATCGCCCGCCCGGTGATGGCACCGATAATGCCTTCATCGGCCACTTCACTGAGGGCGCGTATATCATCCAGATTGGTAATGCCACCCGAGGCAATGACCGGGGTGTTGATAGACTGTGCCAGTTTCACCGTGGCATCGATATTCACGCCCTGCATCATGCCATCGCGGCTGATATCGGTATAGATAATGGCGGCCACCCCGTCTTCTTCAAAATGCTGCGCCATGTCGATAACATCATGCTTGGAGAGCTTCGACCAGCCATCGATCGCCACCTTGCCATCTTTTGCATCGAGACCAACAATAATGTGACCGGGGAACTCCAGGCACAGATCCTTGACGAAATGCGGCGCATTCACAGCCCGGGTGCCGATAATCACGTACTGCACACCGGCATCGAGATAGGTCTGCACCGTGTCTTCATCGCGGATACCGCCGCCGATCTGCACCGGTAAATCCGGGTAGGCCTCGCAGATATCATGCACCACGTCAGCGTTCATCGGCTTGCCCTCAAAGGCACCATTCAGATCCACGATATGCAGACGCCGAGCGCCCTGCTCGACCCACTGCCCCGCCATAGCTACGGGATCGTCTGAAAATACGGTTTCATCTTCCATCTTGCCCTGGCGCAGGCGCACACATTTCCCATCCTTGAGGTCGATTGCCGGTATTAAAAGCATGTTCTTGTCTCTGTAAAATTCTTTTTATTTCAATAAGTTAATTTTGTCCGTTCCATTTTAGAAAATTGGCATACAGGGTCAGCCCGGCATGCTGGCTTTTCTCCGGATGGAACTGTACCGCAAATACATTATCTTTAGTTACCGCAGAAGTAAATGGAAAACCATAATTCGTCGAGGCCGCGATCAGATCCGGGCTCCCCGGCTGCGCGTAGTAACTGTGTACGAAGTAAAAACGGGCATCCTGCGCTATCCCCTGCCACATCGGGTGCTCGATTTCCTGGTGAACCTGGTTCCAGCCCATGTGGGGAATTTTCAGTTTCTCACCCGTCTTTGCATCTTTTAACTCATCACCAAAGTATTCGACCCGACCCGGCAGAATCCCCAGGCACTCAACCCCACCGTTCTCAGCACTGGATTCCAGCAAAGCCTGCATGCCAACACAGACACCCAGTAACGGCTTGCCACTTTCCACGTACTGCTGGATAACCCTGTCGAGTCCAGGACGACGGATTTCTCCCATGCAATCACGCATGGCGCCTACACCCGGTAAAACCACGCGGTCGGCAGCAAGAATAGTGTCGGCATCAGCCGTGACATGAATGGTGACACCCTCACCGACTTTTTCCAGAGCCTTGGCAACAGAATGAAGATTACCCATCCCATAATCGATAACAGCTACGCTAGACATAATTTTCTTTTAACCAGTAGAAATATCTGAAACCACGATGGACACGAAGCATTGTGGCAAAGCTGTGCCCATCGTGATGTTATATATTAAGGTAATCGTTAAACTTACAGGCTTCCCTTGGTTGAAGGCATGACACCGGCCATACGCGGATCCGGCTCGATAGCCATGCGTAGCGCACGACCAAAGGCCTTGAAGATCGTTTCTGCAATATGGTGCGCATTACGACCCCGAATATTATCCACGTGCAGGGTAACCTGGGCATGGTTGACGAAGCCCTGGAAAAACTCACCGAGCAGGTCGACATCGAACTCGCCAATCATGGAACGGGGATAATTGATATCGTACTCCAGCCCCGGGCGACCGGAAAAGTCGATCACCACGCGTGACAGCGCCTCGTCCAGCGGCACATAAGCGTGGCCATAACGACGTATTCCCTTTTTATCCGCCAGTGCCTGAGCAAAGGCCTGCCCCAGGGTAATACCAATATCTTCCACCGTGTGGTGATCATCGATGTGGGTATCTCCCTTTGCCCTGATGGCAAGATCAACCATGCCATGACGAGCCACCTGGTCCAGCATGTGCTCCAGAAAAGGCACGCCGGTGTCGAATTCACCCTTACCGCTGCCGTCAAGGTTAATACTGACCTCGATTTTGGTTTCCAGCGTGTCGCGATTCACTGTCGCTTTACGTTGAGTCATGAAATGCTCCTGTTGGCATCAGAATTTGGCCATTATTATAAGGTATAGGCAGAGGCTCTGCACCATCTATGCAGGCAAGAGAAGAAAAACGGTATGAATCATCCTCAAATCTGCTAATAAAGCAGGGTTTTAGGCATATAATTTTATCTCATAATAGCAAGTGGAATAAAAAAACCTTTTGCCACACTCCTGCCAAGGCAATACAATTAAGTTATCACTTCCCCCATATCGCAAGGCATAAGCATGACAGATAACCAGGTTATAAATCTTTCTGAGCTGAAAAGTCATTGCCAGAACTGTAGCCTGTATGCCCTTTGTCTGCCGATGGGACTGGAAAGCGGTGATCTCGACAAGCTCGATCAGGTCATCAAGCGACGCCAGTCCGTGAATAAAAACAACTATCTGTTTCGCATTGGTGAACCTCTAAAATCGGTTTATGCCATTCGCAGTGGCTCGTTTAAAACCTTTCTCACTAACCCGGATGGCACCGAGCAGATCGTGGGCTTTTCCCTGCCCGGTGAACTCATCGGTATGGACGGAATTGGGGATGGCAGGCACAACTGCTCTGCCCGGGCGCTGGAAACCTCCAGTGTCTGTGAAATTCCCTATGAGCGACTGGAATCACTGGCAATCGAAATTCCCGGCCTGCAGCACCAGTTATTAAAACTGATGAGTCAGGAAATTCAGCAGGATCAAAACCTGATGATGTTGCTGGCACAAATGCCAACCGAAACCCGGCTCGCCAGTTTTTTACTTGGATTATCGAGACGACTGTCGCAGCGTGGTTATGCTGCCACTGAGTTTAATCTCAGCATGTCACGGGGTGATATAGCCAACCTGCTGGGCATGGCCGTGGAAACCATTAGCCGCCTGCTGACCCATTTCCAGGACGATGGTATTCTCCGGGTCGAACGCAAGCATATTACGGTTCTACAACTAGATAAGCTGGAAGAACTGGCCACGCATTGCGCTTCACATCACCCCAACAACTCAAATATTGGTTAGATCTTAACCAAATCTGGTTTTATTCTAAAAAAAAGCAGTAATTGATCTGGATCAATTACTGCTTTTTTTATTTCCCGCACACTTTGCGCACAAATTTAGTCTATAAATAAATACTAAATCTGACAACAAACTCAAAATAAGGGAAGGCTATGGATACAGAAAACACATACAACTATACCGTTGTACGCCAGTTTGCTGTGATGACAGTAATCTGGGGTATTGTTGGTATGACTGTCGGGGTCCTGATCGCTGCACAGCTGGTGTGGCCAGCACTTAACTTTGATCTACCCTGGCTCTCATACGGGCGACTGCGACCACTACACACCAACGCGGTCATTTTTGCCTTTGGTGGCTCGGCACTGTTTGCCACCTCCT
>JALUTJ010000330.1 GCA_027057985.1 Chromatiales bacterium | reverse complement strand
CACGGCACCAAAATTTTCCAGCGTATCGAGAGAAACGCTCAGCATTTCATGCTTGGCGAGATTGGAATAAGTGACAAAACCGCGCTCAAACCAGTCCGAACTGCCAGCCTGATCGGTCAGCGCCTTCGCCAGCCAGCCACCGGTGCAGGACTCGGCCACCGCCAGCTTTTTGTGCTGTTCAGTCAACAATATTGAGAGTTTTTTGACCAGCTCAGATACGGTTTTCACAGTCACGGGATTCTCCCTGCTAAACAGGTAAGAATAAAGATGGGGATATTCTAAATGACAAGAGTGAATTATTCACCGTCGTCGTAGATTTCCTTGATCACCGCGCCGATTTCATAGCCGTTACCATGGCGTTGTTTCATAACACGTACCACCTTGACATTGGCATGTAATGCCGGGGTAAGAATATTGGAAGGGTTGATATTGACCTCAAGCAGAGTATCTTTATCCAGCTCGGTATCACTGATAAACATCATGCCACGACCACTGAGATTGGCAACCCGCCCCGTGACAGCCGGCTCATCGCTGTCGGCTTTTTTGTAGGTTATCTCGCAGTCAATATCAATACGAATGAAATCACGTTTTTCATCATATTCCCGTGTCATCAATGCCCCCTTTACTCAACACTGTAACTTAACTGTATGAAATGAACTGGCTTCCTGCAATACAGGATTCAAGGATCGTGCCGGTTATGCCCAAATTGACACACAACTTTACATTTAGTGGGGGGTTATAAATGTTGTTGAGCTTTATCTTAATACAGATTATTCACGTGGTCTAATGGACTTGTACACCCCAGCGTTTGATTCATCGGGTCTTCATCCACCGTATCCGAGACCAGATAGTTGTTTTCGGCCCCCTACGCCAGCAATCCTTGCAGCCGATGCGACTGGCATGTTCGACATCCTCAGGCAAAGCGAATTGAGCTTGCATGTCAGTCTCCTTTGATAACCGCCTGATGTGCCCCAGAAAAGCCAGGGTAATCAAATATTGGTAGCAGAAAAAAACGACAAAGCAACATGCAAACAGGTATATTTTATTATATCAGTACCTTACAGATACATCCGTTCTTACCCAAACTGCATAATTTTGTCGAAATGTTTCAGAATTCACAATTTTACATCTACATTAAAATTATCAATTAGTTACGCATCATAGGGGCTGGTATATCATTCAGGGTAATGTACACTAAGCCTTCAAAACAAACATGGAAAATATTACTTAAGGAGCGATACAATGCCCCCCGGCAAATTCTGAAAACTATGACACCATTCTCTATGATGTCCAACCTGGCGACAGCCTTAGCGCAATTATCAAACGATATTACGGGACTGTCTCCCCGCAAAAAAGGGAATCCATGATTACTAAAATCATGGCAGAAAATCCGGAAATAAAAAATCCACGCATTATTTATCCCGGCCAGGTACTGTTGATTGATATGCCACAACAATATACTAATATGCAGGGCACCTCTAAACCATCTGTTATTTATGCGGACGAGCAAACCAAAAAATCGCTGAAAGACAGCATGAAAAAAAGCCAGCTCGCAGGAAAAAAGTTTAGCATCCCATCTTGCGCCTATAATGATAGGTACAGGATCGACCGGATTAACAATGATAGATCATACATTCAAAACCAATGCACCACTAATCTCAGAAGTAGCTGACGCGTATAACGATTATAAAGCAGGAAAAATAACAAAAGGTCAGTATGACTACAAACGAGGAAAATTAATCAATAAATTGAGGTTAAAGCTTGGACCAACCAGATTAGCCATAAATATTAAAAAACCGCTAAATGAAATTGTACGAATATCTCAAAAAAAGGGACTGCACCAACACATATCTTAAGCCAGCAAACTCGTAAAATGACCAGACTTTCTAAACTGGCATCCCGTGGTGGCGTTGTTCTGTCTATCGCTGGACTTGGTGTTGCCTGCTACGAAATAGCAACACAGAAAACCAGCAACAAAAGAATGAAATTTTAGTTGAGAATCTGGACGGTTTTGCTGGTGGCCTGGCATATGGTGTAGCTGCATCATTGGCAATTTTGGTTATGGCAACACCGGTTGGATGGGTCGCAGCCCTGGTGATGGGCGCAGGAGGTGTTTTAGCTTCATATGGTAGTAGTCAGTTAGCTAAAAATTTTTATACAACCTATGGAACAAATCTGGATCTTGTATCATCTACAAATATTGATGGCTTTTGTAAATAATGACAAGTGACAGTGCTATTTTTTTGATTGTATTTGGTGGGGTTGTTGTAATGACAATCTCGATTATTATTCTGTGGCACATTCTACATATTGTTCTATGCAAAAAATACGACAAAATATTGTTTAAACAGCCGTATTTCAGAGAAACAGAGTTAGGAGTTTACAGCGCCTGGCCTCTTAGCCTTATGCGGTCGATGGGGTTTATTGGTTTACTTGGCATGCCAGGGCTGTTTAAAAAAAGAAGGTTCCAGGGGATAGAGCTGGATTTATCAGGTGAATTATTTCTTGTCATTTTATCTAAACTATTTTTTATTATATTTGGATTAGATCTCCTGCTTTTTTTGGTGATGATTGTCCTGGCAGTTGTGGGATAATTCAATACAATAACATGCAAGAAGTGGGGAATATTCTATCTTTTAAAAAATACAGGAAACGTAACAGAAAGGGAAAGCTCAATCGAACCGTCCTAAATTAGATTTTGGTGCCTTTATGTCTGCATTTGATGCGCCCGTCAAAGACAATCCTGCTCTGCGCAATCTCATAGCGCGCAGGGTGCCATGGAAATACGCAATGCCAGTGAAGCCAAACGTGAATTTGGCGAAGTCCTCATCAAGGCACAGCATTGTCCCTTTGGGATCAACCGGAGAGGAACATCTGAAAAAGGCCATTGAGGAAGGCATCGCCGACCTGCAAGCCGGTAAGGTCACCGATAGCAAAACCATCATCGACAAGTTACGGAAACGGGTAAGTGCTGACTATAGATTCTCGGATAAAGCCGAACGCGATCTTGAAGACATCATCGACTATACCCTCCAACAGTAGGAACCGGCGTAGGAACCGGCACAGACCCATACCTATATTGATGGTCTGGAAACACGTGAACAACTTCCTTCAGACAATCCCAATTTGAGAACCAAACAGGATACCCTGTTTGAGGACTCACTCAGCTTTCCCTATGAAAGTCACATCCTGTACCACATAAAGAATATTCACGGGAAACAAACCAGCGGGATTAAGATCGTCCGTGTGCTTCATAAGAACATGGATCCGATGAAACACCTCTGTGGCTCAATAATTGATACCAGCTGCCTGATGCGAGGAATCATGGAAAGCGCATCCAGTGCCTCTTCCCCAGAGAACCAGGCCCGGCCGCGAGAACGCAGCTCGTCAATGTAACCTTCAACAGATTTCACCCCCCCACTTATCTGCAAAAATTGACAAAATAACAAGTTTTTTGCATATGATTGG
>JALUTJ010000329.1 GCA_027057985.1 Chromatiales bacterium | reverse complement strand
CGCAGCGAAATCGAAGGCGAGGGTACGCTCTCCAATGACGATATCATTGCTGTTATCAAGACCCTGATCGACATTCGTGATGGTCGTGGTGAAGTCGATGATATCGACCACCTCGGTAACCGTCGTATCCGTTCTGTTGGTGAAATGGCAGAAAACCAGTTCCGTGTTGGCCTGGTGCGTGTCGAACGTGCGGTTAAGGAACGTTTAACCCTGGCTGAAGCCGATAACCTGATGCCACAGGAAATGATCAATGCCAAGCCGGTTTCAGCGGCAGTGAAAGAATTCTTTGGTTCCAGTCAGCTGTCCCAGTTCATGGATCAGAATAACCCGTTATCAGAAATCACGCATAAGCGTCGTATTTCTGCGCTTGGCCCGGGTGGTCTGACACGTGAGCGTGCCGGCTTCGAGGTACGTGACGTACACCCAACACACTATGGACGTGTTTGCCCAATTGAAACACCTGAAGGTCCAAACATCGGCCTGATTAACTCACTCTCAATCTATGCACGTACCAACGAGTACGGTTTCCTTGAAACCCCGTACCGCAAGGTTGTAAATGGCAAGGTAACCGACGAAGTAGATTATCTCTCTGCTATCGTGGAAAGTGACTTTGTTATCGCCCAGGCGAATGCTGAGGTAGATAACAAGGGCAAGCTGACCGACGAGATGGTGCCCTGTCGCCACAAGAATGAATTCACTTTTGCCTCACCTGAAGAAGTGAACTATATGGACGTATCATCGAAGCAGGTTGTTTCGGTTGCCGCGGCCCTGATTCCGTTCCTTGAGCACGATGATGCGAACCGCGCTCTGATGGGTTCAAACATGCAACGCCAGGCCGTGCCTGTACTTAAGGCCGAGAAGCCTGTGGTCGGAACCGGTATTGAGCGTACTGTTGCGGTAGACTCCGGTGTTACCGTTGTTGCCAAACGTGGCGGCATCGTTGACTCTGTTGATGCCAGTCGTATCGTTATTCGTGTTAATGATGATGAAACTACTGCGGGTGAGTCCGGTGTTGATATTTACAACCTGACCAAGTACACCCGCTCAAACCAGAATACCTGTATTAACCAGCGTCCACTGGTGACACCGGGCATTACCATCGAGCGTGGTGATGTACTCGCTGATGGTCCTTCAACCGACCTTGGTGAACTGGCGCTGGGTCAGAATATGCGCGTGGCCTTTATGCCGTGGAATGGTTATAACTTCGAGGATTCCATCCTTATTTCCGAACGCGTGGTACAGGAAGATCGCTTTACCTCGATCCATATCCAGGAACTCACCTGTGTCGCTCGTGATACCAAGCTCGGGGCTGAAGAAATCACCGGTGATATTCCAAACGTCGGTGAGGCAGCATTATCCAAGCTGGATGAAGCGGGTATCGTTTATATCGGTGCCGAAGTGAAGCCAGGTGATATCCTGGTGGGTAAGGTAACACCGAAAGGTGAAACCCAGCTGACACCGGAAGAAAAACTACTGCGTGCTATCTTTGGTGAAAAAGCCTCGGATGTAAAAGATACTTCGCTGCGTGTTTCAGGCAGTACCTACGGTACTGTTATCGATGTTCAGGTCTTTACCCGTGATGGGCTGGAAAAAGATTCCCGTACCCAGGCAATCGAAGACGCGGAAATGGAAAAAATCCGTAAGGACTTCAATGATCAGCGCCGGATTATGGAAGATGATACCTATCAACGTGCCGAGCAGATGCTGCTTGGCAAGATGGCCGATGGTGGTCCGAATGGATTAAGCAGTGGCAGCAAGATCACAAAAGCGTATCTTGAAGAACTGGATCGTGAAAAGTGGTTTGAAATCCGCCTGCGTAACGATGAAGCCAATAGCCAGCTTGAAGCCATTGCCGAGCGGGTCAAGCAAATCCGTGTTGAATTCGATCAGAAGTTCGAAGAGAAGAAGAGCAAGCTCACTTCAGGTGATGACCTGGCACCGGGAGTACTGAAAATGGTCAAGGTTTACCTGGCTGTTAAGCGTCGTATCCAGCCGGGTGACAAGATGGCCGGTCGTCACGGTAACAAGGGTGTTATCTCCATGATCGTACCGGTTGAAGACATGCCATTCGATGAGACCGGCACACCGGTTGACGTGGTGCTGAACCCGCTGGGTGTACCGTCTCGTATGAACGTGGGACAGGTACTGGAAACCCATCTGGGCTGGGCCGCGAAAGGACTGGGTGAGAAGATCGGTGAGATGCTCCAGGCTCAGGAAAAAGTGGTCGAAATCCGCAAGTTCCTCGACAAGATTTACAATAAATCTGGTGGCCGTAGCGAAGATCTGAAATCATTCAGCGATGAAGAAATTCTGGAGCTGGCACGTAACCTGGTAGCGGGTGTACCTATCGCTACACCGGTATTCGACGGTGTTGAAGAGTCTGAGCTCAAGGGACTGCTGGAACTGGCAGACCTGCCGACCAGCGGACAGTGTACTTTATATAATGGCCGTACCGGTGATGCCTTTGAACGTAAGGTAACCGTTGGTTACATGTACATGCTCAAGCTCAACCACCTGGTGGATGACAAGATGCACGCCCGTTCAACCGGCCCATACAGCCTGGTTACCCAGCAACCTCTGGGTGGTAAGGCGCAGTTCGGTGGCCAGCGCTTCGGTGAGATGGAAGTGTGGGCACTGGAAGCCTACGGTGCTGCCTATACCCTGCAGGAAATGCTCACCGTTAAGTCGGATGATGTGAACGGTCGTACCAAGATGTACAAGAACATCGTTGATGGTAACCACACGATGGAAGCCGGTATGCCGGAATCCTTCAATGTACTGCTGAAGGAAATTCGTTCACTGGGTATCGATATTGAATTGGAACAGACAGATTAATTAATAGGTTGATATTAAACGTTAATTTCAATCTATAATTTTCCAGGAGTGACAACGTGAAAGATCTACTCAAGATCCTCAAGCAACAAGGGCATAACGACGACTTCGATGCCATCCGTATTGGTCTGGCATCACCACAGAAGATTCGTTCATGGTCATACGGTGAAGTCAAGAAGCCGGAAACCATCAACTACCGGACTTTCAAGCCGGAACGTGATGGCCTGTTCTGTGCCAAGATTTTTGGCCCGGTCAAGGACTATGAATGCCTGTGTGGTAAATACAAGCGTCTCAAGCACCGCGGTATTATCTGTGAAAAATGTGGTATCGAGGTCACCCTGGCCAAGGTACGTCGTGAACGCATGGGCCACATCGAACTGGCCAGTCCCTGTGCACATATCTGGTTCCTGAAATCCCTGCCATCACGCATGGGTCTTATCCTGGATATGACGCTGCGTGATATCGAGCGTGTCCTGTATTTCGAAGCCTTTGTCGTTATCGACCCGGGTATGACAACCCTGGAACGCGGTCAGCTGCTGACCGATGAGGGTTATCTGGAAACCGTTGAAGAATTCGGTGACGAGTTTGATGCCCGCATGGGTGCCGAAGCCATCCTGGAATTACTGTCTTCGCTGAACCTCGAACGTGAAATTGAAGGCGTGCATGAAGCCATGGGTGCGACCCGTTCAGAAACCAAGCTGAAGAAGCTGGGTAAGCGTCTCAAGCTGCTGGAAGCCTTTATGACTTCCGATAACAAGCCGGAATGGATGATCATGACCGTGCTGCCGGTTTTACCGCCGGAGCTGCGTCCACTGGTGCCTCTGGAAGGCGGTCGTTTCGCCACTTCCGATCTTAATGATCTGTACCGCCGTGTTATCAACCGAAATAACCGTCTCAAGCGCCTGCTGGATCTGAATGCACCGGACATCATTGTCCGGAATGAAAAGCGTATGCTGCAGGAGTCGGTTGATGCACTGCTGGATAATGGCCGTCGCGGTCGTGCTATCACCGGTTCCAACAAGCGCCCACTGAAATCACTGGCTGATATGATCAAGGGTAAGCAGGGTCGTTTCCGTCAGAACCTGCTGGGTAAGCGTGTTGATTACTCCGGTCGTTCTGTTATCGTGGTTGGTCCCACCCTGAAACTGCATCAGTGCGGCCTGCCAAAGAAAATGGCACTGGAACTGTTCAAGCCATTTATCTTCAGCAAGCTGGAGCGCCTGGGCATTGCGACCACTATAAAGGCAGCGAAAAAGCTGGTTGAAAAAGAAGGTTCTGAAGTCTGGGATATCCTTGAGGATGTTATCCGCGAGCACCCGGTCATGCTTAACCGTGCACCAACCCTGCACCGTCTCGGTATCCAGGCTTTTGAGCCGGTACTGATTGAAGGTAAGGCGATTCAGTTACATCCGCTGGTCTGTACCGCATTCAATGCCGACTTCGATGGTGACCAGATGGCGGTACACGTACCACTCTCTATCGAGGCACAGATCGAAGCCCGTGCCCTGATGATGTCGACCAATAATATTCTTTCACCGGCGAACGGTGAACCTATCATCGTACCTTCACAGGACGTGGTACTGGGTCTTTACTATATGACCCGTGAGCGTGTGAATGCTAAGGGTGAAGGCATGGTTTTTGCTGACATCGAAGAAGTCCAGCGTGCCTATGCCAATGGCGTGGTTGAGCTGCAGGCTAAAGTCAAGGTACGTATTACCGAAACCGTGGTGGACGACGAGGGTAACCGTACCACCAGTACCTCGCTGGTCGATACCACCGCCGGTCGCGCTATTTTATTTGATATCGTACCAGATGGACTGCCGTTCTCACTGGTTAACCAGGATATGAAGAAGCGCACCATCTCTCAGCTGATCAATGCCTGTTACCGTCGTCTTGGTCTCAAAGATACCGTTATCTTTGCTGACCAGCTGATGTACACCGGCTTTGGTTACTCATCCAGGGCAGGTGTTTCTTTCTGTTCCGACGACATGGTTATTCCACCGGCAAAAGCCGATATCCTTGCTGCGGCAGAAGCCGAGGTCAAGGAAATCCAGGATCAGTACACCTCGGGGCTCGTTACCTACGGTGAACGCTATAACAAGGTGGTTGATATCTGGTCTCGTACCAATGAACAGGTTGCCAAGGCGATGATGGATGGTCTAGGTAGCGAGGAAGTTATCGACAAAGACGGTAACAAGGTGACGCAGCCTTCATTTAACTCTGTCTTTATGATGGCGGATTCCGGTGCTCGTGGTAGTGCGGCACAGATTCGTCAGCTTGCCGGCATGCGTGGCTTGATGGCCAAGCCGGATGGCTCGATTATCGAACAGCCGATCACAGCAAACTTCCGTGAAGGTCTATCGGTACTGCAATACTTTATTTCTACTCACGGTGCTCGTAAAGGTCTGGCCGATACCGCACTGAAAACCGCAAACTCCGGTTACCTGACCCGCCGCCTGGTTGACGTGGCTCAGGATCTGGCTGTTATCGGTCAGGACTGTGGTACCGAAAAAGGCCTGATGGTCTCCAGTATCATTGAGGGCGGTGATGTTGTCGAACCGCTGTCAGAACGTGTTCTGGGTCGTGTTGTTGCCGAAGATGTTCTGGATCACGAAGGTAACCTGTTAATTGAACGCGGTACTTTCCTCGACGAAGTCTGGGTTGAGAAACTCGAAAAGATGGGTCTCGATCATATGAAAGTACGCTCACCTATTACCTGTGACAACCGCCATGGTGTCTGCTCGGCCTGTTACGGTCGTGATCTGGCGCGCGGTCACCTTGTGAACCAGGGTGAATCCGTGGGTGTTATCGCGGCACAGTCTATCGGTGAACCGGGAACCCAGCTGACTATGCGTACCTTCCACATCGGTGGTGCAGCAAGTCGTTCGGCAGCCGTGAACAATATTGAAATCAAGACCACCGGTACGGTACGTCTGCACAACCTTAAAACCGTGCAGCATGCCAAGGGGCACAATGTAGCGGTATCCCGTTCCGGTGAAATCACCCTGCTGGATGAGCACAACCGTGAACGTGAACGTTATAAAGTGCCTTACGGTGCGGTCATTACCGTGAATGATGAGGACAAGGTGGAAGCCGGCCAGGTTGTTGCAACCTGGGATCCACACACCCATCCGATTATTACCGAGGTGGAAGGTCAGGTGCGCTTTATCGATATCGTCGATGGCGTTACCGTCACCTCCGAGGTGGACGAAGTGACTGGCCTCGCCAGCCTTATTGTCACCGACCCCAAGCAGCGTGGTACCCAGGCCAAGGATCTGCGTCCAATGGTGAAACTGGTCGATGACAACGGCAATGACCTCAATATTGCCGGTACCGATATTCCGGCACACTACGTGCTGCCAGCCGGTGCGATCATCAACCTCAAAGACGGTACTCGCGTCGGTATTGGTGACACCGTGGCTCGTATTCCGCAGGAATCTTCAAAAACCCGTGATATCACCGGTGGTCTGCCGCGTGTTGCCGACCTGTTTGAAGCACGTAAGCCGAAAGAGCCGGCTATCCTGGCAGAAATCAGCGGTACCATTGGTTTTGGCAAGGAAACCAAGGGCAAGCAACGCCTGATGATTACCCCGGCAGAAGGGGATCATTATGAAGCACTGATTCCGAAATGGCGTCACGTTACCACCTTCGAGGGTGAACACGTCGAGAAGGGTGAAGTGATTGCCGAGGGTGAACCAAATCCACACGATATCCTGCGTCTGCTGGGTGTCGAGGAACTGGCGAACTACATTGTTTCCGAAGTTCAGGATGTTTATCGCCTGCAGGGTGTAAAAATCAATGACAAGCATATCGAGGTGATCGTGCGCCAGATGCTGCGCAAGGTAGAGGTAACCAGCCCGGGTGACAGTAACTTCCTGCGCGGTGAGCAGGTAGATCGTGCCCGTCTGCTGGAAACCAATGATGCCCTGATTGCGGCCGACAAGCAGCCGGCCCTGTACGAAAATGTACTGCTGGGTATCACCAAGGCCTCACTGGCAACGGAATCCTTTATTTCCGCTGCTTCCTTCCAGGAAACCACGCGGGTACTGACTGAAGCGGCCGTCACCGGCAAGGTCGATGAACTGCGTGGTCTGAAGGAAAATGTCATCGTGGGTCGCCTGATTCCTGCTGGAACAGGTATGACCTACCATGAAGAGCGCCGTCGCCGCCGTGCCGAAGCCGAGTCTGAGGAAGTGGTTTCCGCCGAGGAACTGCTCGAAGCAGCGGTCGAAGAGGCCAATGCTCAGGCGCAAAACCCGGATTCGGACGCTTCTGAGAGCGAATCTGTAAACGAAAGCTGAAATTAGCGAAAAAAAGTGAATTCGTGCGGGAATATGGTTGACTGTATCCCGCCTTTTCTCTAAAATTCGCCGCCTTACGACAGGTCGGACCCTTGAATAAGTTCACACGGTCCTGCCTGTCGTTTATTTTCTGGAGTTAGGAAGAATATGGCTACAATTAACCAGTTGGTAAGAAAACCACGCCGTCGTAAGGTTGAAAAAAGCAACGTACCGGCGCTGGAAGCATGTCCACAACGTCGTGGTGTCTGTACACGCGTGTACACAACTACACCAAAGAAACCGAATTCGGCGATGCGTAAGGTTGCCCGTGTTCGTCTGACGAGTGGTTACGAAGTAACAAGTTATATTGGTGGTGAAGGCCACAACCTGCAGGAGCACTCAGTGGTACTGATTCGCGGTGGTCGTGTTAAGGATTTGCCGGGTGTTCGCTACCATACCGTACGCGGTTCACTGGATACCTCTGGTGTTTCCGATCGTCGTAATGGCCGTTCCAAGTACGGTGCGAAACGACCTAAAGGTTAAAAAATTATCGCTAAAAGCGTCTAAACCGTGTTTAAACGCTTAGTATTTCAACAAGTTCCATAGCTGCCGGGAGATTATCCCGGTATCTGAACTTTGATAGAGAGAAGCTGGGAAAATCCCATGGCAAGAAGAAGAGCAGCAGAAAAACGTTCGATATTACCAGACCCGAAGTACAAGTCTGATGTAATCGCAAAATTTATCAATATGATCATGATGCACGGCAAGAAGTCGGTTGCAGAAAAGATCGTATATGGTGCGCTTGAAAGCGTATCTGAAAAGACAAAACTCGGTGCAGAAGAAGCACTGGAGAAAGCCCTCGAAAACGTCCGCCCCGTCGTGGAAGTAAAATCCCGTCGTGTTGGTGGTGCCACTTACCAGGTTCCCTGTGAAGTACGTCCTAACCGCCGTAATGCGCTGGCAATGCGCTGGCTGGTGGATGCTGCGCGTAAGCGTGGTGAAAAAGGTATGGGTGCTCGCCTCGCGGGTGAAATTTTCGAGGCAACAGAAAATCGTGGTGCGGCCGTGAAAAAACGTGAAGATACGCACCGCATGGCTGAAGCCAACAAGGCGTTTGCTCACTACCGCTGGTAAGGTCGCAAAACGCAAGAGAGAGACAAGTTGGCACGCAAGACTCCTATTGAGCGTTACCGAAATATCGGCATCATGGCGCACATTGATGCCGGTAAAACGACAACAACGGAGCGCGTGCTGTTTTACACCGGAATCTCTCACAAGATAGGTGAGGTTCATGATGGCGCGGCCACCATGGACTGGATGGAACAGGAACAGGAACGCGGTATTACCATTACCTCTGCGGCAACGACCTGTTTCTGGCGGGGGATGGATCAGCAGTACCCCGAGCATCGTATCAATATCATTGATACACCGGGTCACGTGGATTTCACGATCGAGGTAGAACGGTCGTTACGTGTTCTCGATGGTGCCTGTGCCGTGTTTTGCGCGGTAGGTGGTGTAGAGCCACAGTCCGAAACCGTGTGGCGGCAGGCAAACAAGTACCACGTACCGCGCCTGGTATTCGTTAACAAGATGGACCGGGCTGGCGCAGACTTTTTGCGCGTGGTGGAACAGATTAAAGAGCGGCTGGGTGCGAACCCGGTGGCAATGCAGCTCAATATTGGTGCTGAAGACGGATTTGAAGGTGTTATCGACCTTATCCGCATGAAGGCCATTTACTGGAATGAAGCCGACATGGGGGCAACCTATGAAGAGCGTGAGGTTCCAGCCGAGCTGCAGGCAAAGGCCGAGGAAATGCGTGAGCAAATGCTTGAGTCAGCGGCCGAAGCCAGTGAAGAATTAATGGAAAAATACCTGGAAGAGGGCGACCTCTCTGCTGAAGAAATTCGCGCAGGTATTCGCCAGCAAACACTGGCAAATGAGATTGTCCCCTGTTTTTGTGGCTCTGCCTTCAAGAACAAGGGGGTGCAGGCCATGCTGGATGCGGTGATTGATTATATGCCGTCTCCACTTGATGTCGGTGCGGTAAAAGGTGTTTCGGACGACAGCAAAGAAACCGAGCTGGAACGCCTGCCATCGGATGATGAGCCCTTTGCAGCACTGGCATTCAAGATTGCCACCGATCCATTTGTTGGTAGCCTGACGTTTTTCCGGGTTTATTCCGGGGTGATTCGTTCCGGCGACGCGATTTATAACCCGGTCAAGGGCAAGCGCGAACGAATTGGCCGACTGGTGCAGATGCATGCCAACAGTCGAGAAGAGATTACAGAAGTCCGGGCCGGCGATATTGCCGCGGCCATCGGACTCAAGGATGTCACCACGGGTGAAACCCTGTGTGACATGGAGAAAAAAATTGTTCTGGAACGGATGGAGTTCCCGGAGCCGGTTATCGCAGTTGCGATTGAGCCCCGCACCCAGGCTGACCAGGAAAAAATGAGTGTTGCGCTGACCAAGCTGGCACAGGAAGACCCTTCATTCCGGGTTCATACCGATGAAGAGTCTGGCCAGACCATTATTTCAGGAATGGGTGAGCTGCACCTCGATATTATTGTTGATCGCATGCAGCGTGAATTTGATGTGCAGGCAAACGTGGGTGCACCTCAGGTTTCCTACCGTGAAACGATTCGTAAAACGGTAGAGCAGGAAGCGAAATTTGTTCGTCAATCAGGTGGTCGTGGGCAGTATGGTCACGTCTGGCTGAGGCTGGAGCCCCAGGAACAGGGTTTTGGTTACGAGTTTGTTTCTGAAATTGTTGGTGGCGTCATTCCAAAAGAATACGTGCCTTCAGTTGATAAAGGTATTCAGGAACAGATGGAAAACGGTGTTATTGCCGGTTTCCCGGTAGTTGATGTCAAGGTCACGCTGTTCGATGGTTCTTACCACGAGGTGGATTCATCGGAAATGGCCTTCAAGATTGCCGGTTCCATGTGCTTCAAGGAAGGCGCTAAAAATGCCGACCCGGTACTGCTTGAGCCGATTATGAAGGTGGAAGTGGTAACGCCGGAAGAGTACATGGGTGACGTCATGGGTGACCTCAATCGTCGCCGCGGCATCGTCGGTGGTATGGAAGACGTACCATCTGGAAAAGTTATTCGCGCAGAAGTGCCATTGGCCGAAATGTTCGGTTATGCCACCGATGTGCGATCTGCAACACAGGGCAGAGCAACCTACAGCATGGAATTCGACAAGTATGCTGAGGCACCTGCAAATATTGCAGAAGAGATTATCAAGAAACGGTAACAGGTTTAGATAGTAGTTAACCGGGTATTTAATAAAGTATTAGATACTCCAGACAATTTTAAAGATTTGTAGATAAGGTAAAAGCCATGTCCAAGGAAAAATTTGAACGTAACAAACCCCATGTCAATGTTGGCACGATTGGTCACGTTGATCATGGTA
>JALUTJ010000328.1 GCA_027057985.1 Chromatiales bacterium | reverse complement strand
AACGATGTCACCCCGTTCAACCTTGTCGCCGAGATTTTTTTCCCAGGTTACTACCACACCTTCGGTCATGGTATCGGAAAGCTGGGGCATTTTAATTACATAAGGATTGGCCATAATTTTTCTTTTTTACTTGATTGAAATGTAGCTCAGGTTTAAATCTGAGGTTGTTATCAGACTAAAGTCTAACCTACACAAGATTAAAATTACCTTTCACTTTACAGGTCAGGTTTTAACCTGACATTGCTGTCAGACCAAAGTCTGACCTACAGCAGGATGAAGATTCGTTTTCTCTTTACAGGCCAGGCTCAAACCTGACCTGTAGCAAGATTAAAAATCATCTTTCGCTTTATCAGATTTTGCCCAGTGCTTTTAACGCACCCTGATAAACATCATCCGCGTTAGGAATCGCTGCTTTTTCAAGTGTGGCGTTATAAGGCACAGGAACATCTGCCGCGTGAACGCGAACAGGCTGTGAATCCAGCGCAAAGAAACAGTCTTCATTGATGCCGGTAATGATTTCAGAACCTACACCTACCGGTGCTTCGTCTTCTTCGGCAATAACAACATTATGTGTCTTTTCAACTGATTTACGAATGGTTTCGCGATCGATTGGTTTCAGTGAGCGCAGATCGATAACCTCTGCACTGATACCATCAGCTTCGAGCTTTTTCGCTGCCTCGAGACAAAGATGAACACTGTAGTTATAACCAATCAGTGTGATATCGCTGCCTTCACGCACGATCTCGGCGCCTTCGAGCGGACGGAAGTATTCTTCATCAGGAATTTCTTCCTTCATGTTATACATCTGCTCGTGTTCGATAATAATGACCGGATCATTACTGCGAATAGCGGACTTCAGCATACCATAGGCATCCAGTGGACCACGTGGTGTTACTACGCGCAGACCAGAAGTGGACATAAACATACGAGCCAGACGTGCAGAGTGTTGTGCTGCCAGCTGGTGCGCGGTACCACCCGGGGTACGCACGACGATAGGCACTTCAAGCTGACCACCAGACATGTAACGGATTTTTGCCGCGGCATTAACGATGGTATCGAGCGCCAGCAGAGCAAAGTTAATCGACATGATTTCGATAACCGGGCGCATACCAATCATGGCTGCACCTATACCGATACCAGTATAGGAGTTTTCTGAAATCGGAGTATCGATAACCCGTTCTTCACCATATTTTTCATACAGACCGGAGGTTGCCTTGTAAGTACCACCGGCAACACCGATATCTTCACCCATGGCGATAACCATCTTGTCACGCGCCATTTCTTCATCATGCGCGCGACGAATCGCTTCCCAATATGCAAGTTCAGCCATGTTCTACCTCAATTATTCTGTAATGGACCAATCCAGCGTGGATCAGGATTATCGTCCAGGACGTATTTATTTAAATCTTCTACTTTCGGTTCCGGACCTTCTTCGGCAAACTTGATAATGACGTTCTCAATTTCATCATCAATTTCTTTTTCCATTGCTTTAATGTCCGCTTCCGTCAGTACTTTTGCTTTTAGCAGTTTGTCACTGTAAAGCTTGATGGGGTCGCGCTTTTCCCATTCTTTTTCTTCTTCACGGGTACGGTAGCCCTTGGAATCTGACATGGAGTGACCACGGAAACGATAAGTCATTAACTCAAGGAAGTAAGGCCCCTTGCCGGAACGTACATAGTCAATCGCTTCTTTGGCGGCAGCCATAACATTGTCAATATCCATACCATCATGCTGGCTGGATTCCATACAATAAGCGGTATCGACACGCTTGTATTGATCAGGCTGAGCCGTTGAACGATTGATATGCGTACCGATGGCATAACCATTGTTTTCACAAACGAAAAGGACAGGCAGGTTCCAGATCTTGGCCATATTCATGGTTTCGTGGAAAGTACCCTGGTTATTGGCGCCATCACCGAGGAAACAGATGGCAATCTGATCTGTACCCTTATGTTTACAGCCCATGGCGAGGCCGGCGGCCAGCGGGAATGGCTGTCCTACCAGTGCATAGCCACCCATAAAGTTCTGGCTGGCATCAAAAATATGCATGGAACCACCACGGCCTTTACAGCAGCCATTTTCCTTGCCATACAGTTCTGCCATGACTTCACTCGGTGAAGCACCCGTCTTGATGGCATGGATATGATCCCGGTAACCGGTGATCACGTAATCATTGTCTTTGCCCTGACCTGTTACGGCCATTTCCAGTACCCCTGTTGCGACCGCTTCCTGGCCCGAATAAAGATGGAGGAAACCACCAATCTTGCGTTCCATATAGGCTTCAAAGGTGCGTTCTTCGAAACGACGATAGAAAATCATTTCCCGTAACAGGCGCTTTTTATCCGCGTTGTCCATAGGAATCCTTATAAGTTTTATACTCGTGTAAAAAAATGGACTGGTTAAAATTCAAC
Source organism: Chromatiales bacterium (assembly GCA_027057985.1). Lineage (GTDB taxonomy): Bacteria > Pseudomonadota > Gammaproteobacteria > UBA6429 > Thiohalophilaceae > JAGLTQ01. Next base: position 1,077 of record JALUTJ010000328.1, on the reverse strand, counting down.
CAATCCCTTGAATCAAAGCCACATATGATCGGCTTTTTATCCCATCAGGTCAAGAAAAGGACAGCTAAAATTTTACTTGCCATGCAGTAATTTTTCTTATAAAACAATCACTAAGCTTAAATCTCGGGATAAAATTGACTTTTGTGGAAAATAAAAAAAGGCATTTTTTCCCCGCTTCAGCCCCAAAAATACGGAATTTATGCGTATTATTAGGCACAACCAGGGACGATGATCAGCAATGGACTGAAAACTTACCCTGAAAATAAAAACAAAAATTATGTCTGAACTTGATATACGTAAGTGGCTCTCCGATATTTCTGAATCTGTCAAAGAAAGAGATATTGACCGGCATATGGGGCTGGTCTCAGAAAAAGTATCTGTTTACGGCCTGCCAAATAAAAAAGTACTTGGCTATGACGACTGGCGCCAGCGGCGGGAAAACGAATTCAAACGTGGAATTTTAAAAGCGATCAGCTACGATAAGTTGCAGGTAAAGAATTTTGGCCTGCGCCGCCTTATCTTTGGTATCGAAGAGATCATGGATGCCACTAATGGTGACATGGTTATTATCAACAAACAGGTTATCCTTGAACAGGAAGATGACAACCAGTGGCGGGTTGTCGAAGAAAGCATCCATAACTGGAAATTTATCAAGGCCAGTCATAAAAACTAAGGATTCAATATGAGCGAATCATCATTTCGTACCGAGCATGACAGCATGGGTGAACTGCAGGTGCCTGCTGATGCCCTTTACGGTGCCCAGACTCAGCGTGCTGTCAATAATTTTCCCATCAGTGGCCTTACCCTGCCACGTGGCTTTATTCGCGCCCTCGGCCTGATCAAAATGGCCTGCGCCACGGCAAATGAAAAACTCGGTCTGCTCGACAGTGCAGTCGCCACGGCTATTCGTGCCGCCGCACAACAGGTAGCCGACGGAGAATACGATACCCACTTTCCGGTCGACGTCTTCCAGACTGGCTCTGGCACCAGCACCAATATGAATGCCAACGAGGTTATCGCGCATCTTGCCAGCGAGGCCTCCGGACTGGATATCCATCCTAATGATCATATCAATAT
>JALUTJ010000327.1 GCA_027057985.1 Chromatiales bacterium | reverse complement strand
GGTAAAAAGTATATGAACGCATATTACTTTCCGCTTCTGAAATGTTTTTCACTATACTATATGATGTTGCTTGTTCAGGCCATGTTGAAGGTCACGATTGTGTGAAAGGGTATCGGTTTATGAAACGTCTGTTAAAAATACTGCTCGGGCTGTTTGTTGTGCTGTTATTGCTGGTGGCGGCGTTTGCCTTTACCTTTGATGCCAATCGCTACAAGCCCAAGATTATCCAGGTGGTAAAGGAAAACACCGGGCGTGAACTGAAAATTCCCGGAGACATCTCGTTATCGCTATTTCCCTGGATTGGGCTGGAACTCGGTAGCGTGGAACTGGCCAATGCCCGTGGCTTTGGCAAAAAGCCCTTTGCCCGCATCGAGCATCTTCAGCTGAGAGTACGGCTATGGCCATTACTAAAAAAACACATCGAGGCCGACACGCTCGTCGTCGAAGGCCTGCAGCTCAATCTGGCGAAAAACCGCCACGGCAAGAGTAACTGGGATGATCTGTTAACACCCAGGCGAAAAGTAACAGGTGCTAAAAACACTCAACGCCCCAGTGGAAAAACCGGCAGGACAAAGACACTGGCCGCATTTGCCATCAATGGCATCAGGATAAACAAAGCCCGCTTAAGCTGGTATAACCACCAGAGCGGGCAACGCCTGCTGATAGCACCGCTTGATCTGAGCATGGGCAGGATCATGGCGGACACACCGATTCCCCTTGATGCACGTTTTCGTTTTAGTGAAAAACGTTTTAACAGTACGGTAAAGCTCAGTGCTGCCTGGCAGTTTTCATCGGATCTAAAACGTTTCCGCCTCGATAAGCTGCGGCTGGGTTTTGATGATAGTTTGATCACGGGGCAGGCCAGCCTGGTATTGCCGGCCTTGGCCAGCAAGCTGGAGTTAAAGCTGGATCGTATCAATCTCGATCCTTATCTCTCAAAGTTTGAAAGCACGCAGCCAGGCACGATAAAAGTCACAAAAGTGAAGCAACAAAAGAAGCCAAAGGAAGTGGCCTTGATTCCTTTAGCACTGCTCAGCGATCTGGACCTTGAGGTCAGGCTGGGTGTGGGTGACTTACAGGTTAAAAATACTATCTGGAATGATCTGACGCTGACGGCCTGGGCCAGACATGGTAAGGTGCGGGTCCCGTCTTTAACCGCAAACGGCTATGATGCCACGATTAAAGCCGCGATGAACTTAACCGCGCTGAAACAGGATGCGCGACTTAACGGCACACTGGATATCGTAGATATCAGTGCCGGCAAAATTCTCAATGACCTGCTGCAAAAAGATAAACTCCGTGGCAAGGCGACGCTAAAGGCAAAATTCAGCAGTCGTGGCCTGTTACTGTCGCAGTTAAAACAAAATCTCGATGGCAATCTAAACCTGAAGCTGGATAATGCAACCTTAAAAGGTTTCGATCTTAATCACCAGAAAAAGGTACTGGATGCGCTGCTGAAAAAACAGCCAATACCAAAAGCACCGATAGAAAAACAAACCCGCATTGCCCGACTGACGGCCAGCGCCGTGATCAATAAAGGGGTGGTGAATAACCGCGATCTACGTGCTGCCACACCACTGTCGCGTGTTGCCGGTAAAGGAAGGCTGGATATTGCCCGGGAAAAGATCAATTACACCGTGCTGGTGAAGTTTGTCAGTTCCACTGCGATCAACGATGGCCTCAGTTATGACAGCATCAAGGCCGATCCCTTACCCATTCGGATTAGCGGTGGCTTTGATCAGCCAAAAGTAAAAGTGGATTTCCAGGCGTTAGTTAAGCAGCAGGTGGATCGTGCGATTAAAAAAGAGAAAAAGAAAATCGAGGAAAAGGTGAAGCAGGACATCAATAAAGCAATAAAGAAAAAGCTGGGCACCGAGTTACAGAAATTACTGAAGTTTTAATGAAGTCCGACGCCTCTTTTAGTTCACGTCTGCTGGCATGGTACGCCCGCCATGGTCGCCATGATCTACCCTGGCAGCAGGATCGCAGCCTGTACCGGGTCTGGGTTTCAGAGATCATGTTGCAGCAGACCCAGGTCAGCACGGTGATTCCTTACTTTGACCGTTTTATGGCTCGTTTTCCACACAGTCGCGCCCTGGCCGATGCCAGCCAGGACGAGGTGCTGCACCTGTGGACCGGGCTGGGTTATTACGCCCGGGCGCGTAACCTGCACCGGGCGGCGCAAATCATTCGGGATGAGCACGACGACCGCTTTCCCGAAGATTTTGAAGCGGTGCTGGCACTGCCAGGCATTGGCCGTTCCACCGCCGGGGCGATCCTGGCGCAGGCACGGGGGCAACGCCATGTCATCCTCGATGGCAATGTGAAGCGGGTGCTGACAAGGCTGTATGCGATTGAGGGCTGGCCCGGCAAAAAAGAAATCGAAAACCGGCTCTGGGCACTGGCAGAGGCACTGACCCCGGCAGAGCAGGTGGTCGATTACACCCAGGCGATCATGGATCTGGGAGCCACGATTTGTTCCCGTAAGCCGAACTGTGCCGCCTGTCCGGTGCAGGCACAGTGTCTTGCTTTTGCCCAGGGCAATACGAGCGCTTACCCGACAGCGAAAAAACGCAGCAAGCTGCCGGTGAAAACCGCGCAGTTACTGGTGCTACAAAACGCGGCAGGTGAAGTGTTACTGCAACAGCGCCCACCCAGTGGTATCTGGGGTGGGCTCTGGAGCCTGCCTGAATATGCCGATCCGACTGTGACCCTGACAGACTGGTGCGAGCAGCAGCTGGGGCTGGTGGTGGAGCTGGACGAGGAGCAGCCCGTGTTTCGGCATACCTTCAGCCACTTTCACCTGGATATCACGCCGCGGCTGGGGCGGGTAAAAGGCCCTGCAAATCATGTGATGGAAGCGACTCCCGGAGTCTGGTATAACACCCGCGAGCCGGAAAAACTGGGCCTGCCCGCTCCGGTGCTGAAAATATTGCAGAATCTACAGGAGAGACCCCATGGGTGAAATGGTACAGTGCGTTGTTCTTAAAAAAGAAGCAGAAGGGCTCGACAAGGCCCCTTACCCCGGTGAGCTGGGCCAGCGTATCCTGGAGAATGTGAGCAAGGAAGGCTGGAAAAAGTGGATCGCACAGCAAACCATGCTGATGAACGAGCACCGCTTAAGCCCGATTGACCCCAAGCACCGTAAGTTTCTCGAACAGGAAATGGAAAAATTCTTCTTTGGTGAGGGCTCAACCCCGCCCGAAGGCTTTACGCCTGAATAATTTTCTTGACCTTGGGCGCATGATCGCGTCTAATACGCCCGCGCAAGTGTCGCGGGTGACAATCCCGTTACGACATGCCCTCGATGGCCGGATAGCTCAGTTGGTAGAGCAGAGGATTGAAAATCCTCGTGTCGGTGGTTCGATTCCACCTCCGGCCACCACTTTTTAACGCTTCAGCGCGTATCCCCCCACAGCAAACAGGATAGCTTTCACCGTTTCAAACATGCGAAGAAGAATGTAGTAAGATGGACTTTTATACACGGGATTTGTGG
>JALUTJ010000326.1 GCA_027057985.1 Chromatiales bacterium | reverse complement strand
ATGAGTTCACTGGAATGTCCGGAAGCACGTGAAATGGTTGCTAATGGTGCGCAGCTTGTTGATGTTCGTTCACCGCAGGAATATGGTATGGGCGCAATTCCTGGTTCAAAAAATGTTCCACTGCAGATGATCCAGATGGCAGAACAACACCTGGACAAGTCAAAGCCAGTGATTGTTTATTGTGCCAGTGGTATGCGTAGTGAGCAGGCCAAGAATGTTTTAGTGCAAATGGGTTTTGATGCAGTAAACCTTGGTTCAATTAACAAGTATTTAACCTGTTAAGCCACCAGCTTAATTAAAGGAGAACGCATATGTTTATAAGACAATTATTTGATCGTGATACAAGTACCTATACTTATATACTGGCCGATGAAGCGACGAAAGAAGCAGCAATTATCGACCCGGTACGCGAACAGCTGGATCGCGATACAAAACTGATTAATGAGCTGGGTTTTGATCTCAAGTATGTTCTGGAAACGCATGTTCATGCGGATCATATTACCAGTTCAGGCAAGCTGCGTGAAAAGTTTGGTGCTAAGGTAGTTCTGCATGAAAACTCTGGAGCAAATTGTGCCGATATCTTACTGAAAGATGGAGATACTTTAGAACTGGGTAATGTTGAAATCCGCGCATTACACACACCGGGTCATACCAATGCTGATGTGAGTTATGCAGTAGATGGCTATGTCTTTACTGGTGATGCATTACTGGTTCGTGATTGTGGTCGCACAGACTTCCAGCTGGGTGATTCAAAAACACTGTATCATTCAATCAAGGATAAGATCTTTGCCCTCGGTGATGATACCGTGATTTATCCTGGTCATGATTATTATGGCTTTACCGCTTCGACCGTACGCGAAGAAAAGCAGTACAACAACCGTCTTGGTAACGACAAGAGTGAAGACGAGTTCGTTGAGATTATGGAAAATCTTGACCTTGCACTGCCACGTAAGATCAAGGAATCTGTACCCGGCAATACTGTTTGCGGTATGGTATAAACCTGAAAGAAGGCTGAAGCTGCTTATGCGGCTTCAGCTTTTTTTTGTTTTTGATCTGGCTGGAAAGGAATAAGCAAAACAAATGTCGTCCCCTTACCGGGTTCACTGCTGACCTCGAGCTGGATATTTAACAGCTTTGCCAGGTGTTCTGTCAGGCTCATACCAAGACCGGTTCCACCATATTTTTTACTGGTAGAAGCCTCTGCCTGAACAAAAGGCTGAGTCAGTTTCTTCAACTGTTCTTCTGTCATACCAATGCCGGTATCACGGATAACAAGTTTAATCATATTATCTTCAACACTGGCCTTAAGTGAAACTTTACCTTTACGAGTAAACTTGGCGGCATTACTGAGAATATTCAGCAATATCTGGCGTAACTTGGTGATATCTGACTGGATTAAAGGTAAATCTTCAGGAATATCAAAGCGAAGTATGTTATTGTTTTTCATAATCAGGGCTTCGGTAGTAAAACGAATGTCTTCAAGCACACTCTGCAGATAAATGTCCTCGATATACACATCCATTTTCCCGGACTCAATCTTGGAAAGATCCAGTACGCCATTGATCAATGAAAGCAGGTGTTGCCCGGCATGAGTAATTTTGTCGGCATCTTCGATAATCGAGCTAAACTCGTTGTCTTCTGCATTATCATGAATCAGTTCACTATAACCAATAACCGCGTTAAGTGGTGTACGTAATTCATGGCTCATATTGGCGAGAAATGCACTCTTGGCCTGGTTGGCTGCTTCTGCGTTTTTAAATGCCTCGGTAGCATCATCGAATAACTGCTTGTTGATGGCAATGAGGGAGATACTTTGCTGAATACTTTTATAGTAAGTATGTGCCAGTACAATCATCGACAGAACAAAAATAATCAGGTAATCCACGGCGGCAGGATTAAACAGCTTCAGGGTATCAGCATAAAAAAGCTGTACAAAAATACCGGGTAACATCATCGGTAGCATAAACGACAGGTAGATTTTCATAATCATCGCCGTGGTACCAATTGCGCCAGCCGCCATGCCACATAACACGATATAGGCAAAAAAATGCAGCTCGCTATGGACGCTGTTGACGAAAAGAAAAGGCATGGCCCCCCAGGCCAGGCCATGCAGGATGGCTTCTACCTGGTAAAGCAGGATCAGGTGCCGGCTAACGCTATAGTCAATCTCGGTGTTATGAACCCGGTAAATCCAGTAAAGCAGGTAAATATTGATGAGGACAATGACCCCGACCCAGTACGCAAGCCATTGATGATTGACAAGGTCATAGACCTTGTAGGCGGTATAAAACAACACTGCCATTGTGGCTATAAAGGCAGGAATGGACTGCTTGTACAGCAGGCTGAGTTGTTCAACCGTCAACTGCTTTTCAAGATTGGTATCCAGGTATGTCATAAATGATTCTTTATTCCTTAAAGAAAATTGCCGTGAGGGTTGAGACGACCACATGCTATATATATAGCCTGTGTCGGCATTTTAGGGAAATTCTTTAGTGGGGCAGGAATTTAGCAGGAGATGGGCTATACTAGCGGTCTTTGCTGCTTGCAAATAGTAAGGTTATTTTATTACAATATGCTAATGTTTTAATATTCCCGGAGTATTTTAGTCAGGTATTCATGATATTCAGATCATTGTTGCCGGGTTAATCGCTCCAATTTCATCAATTTTTAACTTAAATAACAAAGAGGCGAGTATGGCTGCATCATCTGCCCCGGTGGAACAGTATAACTACGATATTGTTCGTAAGTTTACTATTATGGCCCTGGTTTGGGGTGTCCTCGGTATGACAGCAGGCGTGTATATTGCGTCAGAGCTGACTTTTCCGTTCTTGAATTTTGATATCGCTGAAATTACCTTTGGTCGTCTACGTCCGGTGCACACCACGCTGGTAATTTTTGGTTTTGGTGGTAGTGCATTATTTGCAACATCCTATTATGTTGTACAGCGCACCTGCCAGGCTCGCCTGTTCAGTGATGGTCTGGCCAATTTCACTTTCTGGGGCTGGAATATTTCCGTTGGCCTGGCCGCGATCAGTTACATGATGGGTTACACCCAGGCGCGTGAATACGCCGAGATGGTATGGCCAATCGACCTGCTGATCACGGTTACCTGGGTTGCTTACCTGGTAATTTACGTAATGACACTGCGCAAGCGTAGCCAGCCACATATCTATGTTGCCAACTGGTTCTTTATTGCCTTTATCCTGGCGACTGCGTTACTACATGTATTCAACAACATGGCAGTGCCGGTACACATGTTCAGCCTGGAATCCTACAGTCTGCATGCCGGTGTTCAGGATGCAATGACACAGTGGTGGTACGGTCATAACGCAGTAGGCTTCTTCCTTACCGCGGCTTTCCTTGGCATGATGTACTACTTCGTACCCAAGCAGGTGGGTCGCCCGGTTTATTCCTATCGCCTGTCTATCATCCACTTCTGGGCCTTGATCTTCCTTTACATGTGGGTTGGTGGTCACCACCTGCACTGGACAGCATTACCTGACTGGACTTCTAC
>JALUTJ010000325.1 GCA_027057985.1 Chromatiales bacterium | reverse complement strand
CTATTATTGTTATTTTTCTTCCTGAATTATCAATCTTTCCATTCAATATGAACCATAGTTTATTGCTACTAATAATATCGACACTACCAGCAACCAGAAAATTATAAAGATAGTTATCGACTGGCGTGCTTTTTTTCTTTCAAACCAGGTGCGGGGTTTGATGCCTTTAAATAGAAAAACAATATTAGCGGCAAGATTAACGCAGGCGATATTTACTGCCAGTAACAAAGCAGCGCCACCGGCATAGTTAAATTTTGCTGCACCAAGCATCAACCCAACTGTTGCAGTTGGTGGTAAAAGTGCCACTGCCACCATTACACCTACAAGCGAGTTCGAGGCTCCTGTGGTCAACGCCAGCACTGCGGCAGCACCGGATACCAGTGCCAGTACCACACCATCCATACCAACAAAGGTGCGACTCATTAACTCGGCACTACTGACATTCACCGGCCAGAAATAACCGATCGCAGAAGAAAGAATCAGTGCCAGTAACAGGCCAGTGATATTGGCCTTCAGCGCGGTCCAGAGTAATTCTGCTTCACCCAGCGTTGCGGCAAAGGCCAGTGCCATATTTGGCCCCAGTAAGGGCGCAATCACCATGGCACCGATAACCACGGCAACATTGTCCGAAAGCAGACCAATTGCGGCAACCACGGTGGACATCATCACCATATAGATAAAATTACTGTCCAGCCGGGCACCGTCGGCTATTTTCTGGTATAGCTCTTCGCGACTGCGGGTAACGCTATTGCTCTTTTCTTTTTCTTCTACTTCGGCTTTTTCTTCAATCCGTGGCAGGCTGGCTTCAACCGGTAATACCAGCAGGCGAGAATTTTCTGCTGCATTTAAAACCGTTTGCAGGGCATCGATAATGGCCTGCTGTTTATCCGGTGCAACAAGAAAGCGGGTACTGCAGCGACCATCTTCATCGGTCTGGCCAATCCAGATATCTTCCGCACCCTGCTGTTCTGCAATACCATGCAGGGTATCAACATGGCCATGGTCGGTAATGACCTCGATAATGCGCATAGATTTTTTCCTTGCCTGTTGGCTTATCGCACCAGCCCGGCTTCAACCTCATTTCGTTTTTCATCACCGAGTAACAGGCTGATAAGTGTCAGAGCAAAGTCCATGGCAGTGCCCGGTCCACGCGAGGTAACAACTTTACCATCTACCGTCACCCGGCTATCTTCCAGCGTAATACCTTCGTACATAAAGCTATCGAGTGAGCCCGGATAACCTGTGATGTGCTTACCATCTGTAACACCGGCCGTTATTAAAACCCGTGGTGCCGCACAGATGGCTGCAGTGTATTTATTACCTGCCGCGAGTTTTTTCACCAGGGACTGTATGCGCGCATCGTTATTCAGGTTGTCGGCACCCGGCAAGCCACCGGGTAGTACCATCATATCGAAATCCATCTCCATCACTTCATCCAGGGAATAATCTGCTAGCAGTGTTATACCACGGCTGGCCTTTACCGGCTTGCCATCGAGCGAGGCAGTAATCACTTTACAACCTGCACGTGTTAATAGATCGGTAATGGTAATGGCTTCGAGTTCTTCACAACCCTGCGCCAGTGGTACCAGGATTAACGGGACATGATCTTGATCGGCCTTGTTTTCCATAATGCTATCTTCTGTTGTTGCTGTAAGCCAATAAGTTCGGAAACCGGCACCAGGCGCACACCCATCTGCGCTAAGCGTGGCAGCCATTGTTCAAGGATGGCCAGGGTTTCTTTTTTCGGATGTGCAATACCTAAAGCTGTGCCCTTACGTCGCGCCTGCTCAACCAGTTTTTTCAACTGATGCTGGATAAATTCCGGAGTGGGTTCATGATCGATAAAGATATCGCGCTGAATGGCTCGCAGACCTTCACGCCTTGCCAGTTGTAGAGCCACACTCTCGCTGGTGGTTTTACTATCAACAAAAAAGAACTGATCATTACTGGCAACCTGCTGCATTACTCGTTTCATCAGCGTGGTATTCTTTGTTAACAGGCTGCCCATGTGATTATTAAAACCACTGGCAAAGGGAATAGATTCAATACTGTCTTTTAATACGGCAAGAAACTGTTGCTCGCTCATATCCTCGGTAAGGCCACCGGGGCCGAGCTTTTTACCAGCCTCGGATTGCATCGGCAGATGCAGCATGACTTCACGATCTTTTTCATGCGCCAGTTGGGCCAGCTGCGCAGAAAAAGGCGCATGCGGTAAAAAGGCGAAGGTCACATCACCGGGCAGATTGACGGCACGGTTGCCATCTCTTTTTCGATAACCGATATCATCGATAATAATACTGATTGCCGGTGGATTTAGTGACTGCTGTGCGGTTTTTTCTTCACTACTTACTGCAAGGGATATCCCCTGCAGCAGGGTGAATAAAACCAGGTAACGAAATAGTCGAACTATGGTATTTCGTTGTAACACCGTTTATTTTTCCAGTGACTTGACCAGGTTAATGCCTTTTAACAGGTTCAATGCTTCGTAAAGTGCATAATCCTTGCTTGCCAGGTCGATCTTTTCTTTCAGATCCAGGCCGGCTTTCTTCTCTACAGCTTTATCTCCATCCGGGTTATCAAGATGACCAGCAAGATCTTTTTCCTTGGTCATCTTAAAGCCATTGTCTTCTTTCTTCGTGACCTTAACGTCATCGAGAATGATATCCGGTGTAATACCCCGATTTTGAATCGATTTACCAGAAGGAGTGTAATAACGTGCCGTTGTGATCTTGAGTGCGCTGCCATTACCCAGTTCAATCACCGATTGAACCGAAGCTTTACCAAAGGACTGCGAACCCATAACGATGGCGCGCTTGTGATCCTGCAGGGCACCGGAAACAATTTCAGAAGCTGAGGCTGAACCACCATTAATCAGGATAACAATTGGTGCACCATTAATTAGATCCATCCCTCTGGCACTGTGAGTAATACTGTTGTTCTTATCCCGACCACGGATACTGACAATAGCACCACTTTCCATAAAGGCATCGGAAACTTCAATCGCTGCGGTAAGCAGACCACCCGGGTTGTTACGCAGGTCCAGCACGATACCTTTAATGTTTTTGCCGTTTTCTTTTTTCAGCTTGAGTATGGCCTTGCGTACATCAGCACCGGTGCGCTCCTGGAATGAGGAGATACGGATATAACCATAACCTTTTTCCAGTGTCTTACTGCGGACACTCTGTACCTTGATGACATCACGCGTGATTTTGATCTCGAGCGGTTTTTCTTCACCTTCACGGATAATGGTCAGCACGATATCGGTGCCCGGCTTGCCGCGCATAATATTGACGGCATCGTTCAGGCTCATGCCTTTCACGTTCTTTTCATCGAGACGAATAATCAGGTCGCCGGTTTTCACACCCGCACGTTGTGCCGGGGTATCATCGATAGGCGAAATCACATTGACGAAGCCGTCTTTCATTCCTACCACGATACCAAGGCCACCGAATTCACCACTGGTGCCTTCCTTGAGTTCCTTGAAGGCTTTTTTATCCAGGTATGCCGAATGTGGATCCAGCC
>JALUTJ010000324.1 GCA_027057985.1 Chromatiales bacterium | reverse complement strand
AAGGCATCATAAAGCGAGGCCAGCAGGCGTTTAAGGGGTGATGGATGTGTCATGGCATCTTACTTAAGTAATTTATAATATATCGAATACGTTATGTTGATGCGTTATTTATTTGATGTCAATGTGTTTTAGTATTGCATTTATTGAGCTTTTACGGTTGACTAGACAGGTATTATCCTGAATTAAAACATAAAAATAAGAGGATGATTATGAGTATAGTCAATGAACTGGCTGAACTGGAGGGGGTGATTGCCGCAGGGGAATATTCCTATCGCGGAGATCGATTTAGCTGTGCCGGCGAACTTAGCGAGGATATGGCAAGAATGGCCTCGATCATGTGTCGGGCAACGACCATGGCAGTTCATATGCAGATGGATATGATCAAAACACTGGGATATGAATGTGGCTGTACACCATCTCGAGGCTGGGTAGTCAATGGTGAGCAGTTTAGCGTTTGTGTTATCGCTAATCATTTCTGTTTTATCAATAATGAACAGGCATCATTGAACCGGGTCATTAGCTATATGCGTGAGCATGTACCTGACCAGGAAAACATGATGGTATAACAAGAATAATAACGGGAGGAAAGTATGTCGAATCTGGATGAGTTAATGGCACAGCCCGGTGCTATCGGTGCTTTTAAATATGGCAGTAAGGGGGAGTTAATCGAAAGCCGTATAGCAGATGATTCTGAACTTAATGATGCAATCCTTGATTTACTCTGTCATGTCTGCGTGGCCAATATTTCCATTGCTACCATGCAGGCACGAGGCTGGGAAAATATGACCGCTATGAAAGGCTTCTACCCTGTAAAGGGTTTCAGCATGCTCGGCTTTGAATGGACAGTGATTGCCAATGATGAGTTTGGTGTTGTCCTTCCTAATAACAATGCTGATTTTGAAGCGGTACAGGCTGTTTTATCTGGCGAGGGAGGATAAGCATGATCAAACGCTTACTGGCCATTGATGGTGTTATGGCAATTTGTTCTTTCCGTGATGATGGTATGCTGGTAGAAGGTTACGGTATGAATGATGAGATGCTAAGTGGTTTTGCCCGTTTTGCGCATAGCTATAAACGCCTGGTGCAGGGAAATGCCGACCAGTTATCCATGTTTACCCAGATGAGTGGCTGGACACCGCCCGCGGGCTGGATGGTGGAAGGTGAAGGTATGGCCGTGGCCAGTATCGGTAACGTGGCCTGCCTGGTCGATCTGACACAAGCCTCGCGCAACGAAGTGATGAAAGAACTCGAAGAAGCTTCCCACTGGTAAAACTACACGGCTTAGTCGTCGATATCTTCAAGCTTACGGTACAGGGTGCGCTCACTCACTCCCAGCCGTGCGGCCAGTTCTGTTTTATTGCTGATTTTATTTGCTGCCCAGCGCAGGTAGCGTTTTTCCATTTCCTTTAGTGTCAGTAAATCAGAAAAGCTGGCCAGGTCTGTTTCCGTTTTTTCTATATCTTTACATTCATCCGGCAGGTGTTTCACTTCAATAACATCATCATCTACCATCAGGGTAGCCCGCTGTATAATATTGCTGAGCTCGCGGATATTACCGGGGAAGTTATACTGTTTTAAACATTCAATCGCCTGCTTAGAAATACGCATATTCAGTTCCGGGTAATAACGTTCAAAAAGAGAATCGATCAGTAACGGCAGATCCTCTATACGTTCTTTCAGGGAAGGAACATGGATCGGGAAGGCGCTAATGCGGTAGTAAAGATCATTTCGAAAATCCTTGTTATCAACCATGGTGCGCAGGTTGCGATGGGTCGCGGAGATAAGGCGGAAGTCTGCTTTTATGGTATCGATACCTCCAACACGACGAAAAGTGCCGGACTCTAGCAGGCGTAATAACTTCGTTTGCAGGTTGAGCGGGATATCCCCGGTTTCATCCAGGAACAGGGTTCCCCCCCGTGCCGCCTCGACGAGGCCTATCTTGCGCGTATTGGCACCGGTAAAAGCACCTTTTTCATGGCCAAACAGTTCGCTTTCAAACAGGCTTTCACTTAAGCCGGAGCAGTCCACAGCGACGAAAGGCCCCCTGGCACGGGCGCTGGCATAGTGAATCGCCTCGGCAACCAGTTCCTTACCGGTACCGGATTCACCCTGTAGCAGAACGCTGACATCGCTACAGGCTACGCGCTGAATCATTTCAACCAGGTTATTAAAAGCAATTGACTGGCCGACCAGCCCCTGGGCCTGTGGCCGGGTGCTGGCACATTTCACCTGTTTCATGCTTTCGAGAAAATACTGGATTTCACCTTTATCGTTATGGATTGGGGAAAGATGCACATCGACATGCTCGGCACCATACTTTGTATGGTGAATATGCAGCGAGCGTTGTGCGGTTCCGTTTTCCACACAGAGTTTTAATGGGCAGGTTTCACCTTCCTGGTCGCAGGGCTTGTTGTAATGATGCGATACCTCGTAACAGTGTTTTTTTTCGCCCGGGTTGAAATCATGCAGTTTTCGGTAGGCAGAATTGGCTGCAATAATGATGTAATCACGATCGATGATTACTGAGGGTTCAGTATGGCTGTCCAGCAACTCTTTTACAAAAGGGGTAGCTTCAATTTTACTCATCTTGATATCCTGCCTGCCAATTTTGACAGTAGTATGCTGTACTTTTGTCAAAAATGACAGAAAAGTGTGATGTTTTCTGGCAAAAACAACCTGAAATCCTCATAACTTATTGAATAATAAAGGAAAATAAAAACTGGCCTGTTCCTTGCTCTATAACTACCGAGTCAAAAATAAAAGAGGGCAAGAACTATGGCACATATTGCAATCATGGGCGCAGGGGTTGGGGGGCTTCCTTGCGCTTATGAAATGAAGGAAACACTGGGAGCCAAACACGAAGTGACCGTGATTGATGAACGTGAAGATTTCCAGTTTACTCCATCGAATCCCTGGGTTGCTGTTGGCTGGCGCAAGAAAAAAGAAATATCAGTGCCACTGGCAAAAATCCTGAAGAAAAAGAAAATTAATTTTATTAACAGTCGTGTTAACAAGATCAATGCCGAGGCCAATAGCCTTGAGCTGAATAATGGTGAAACCGTCAGTTATGACTACCTGGTCATTGCCACCGGGCCAAGACTGGCATTTGAAGAAGTGCCCGGCAGTGGGCCAGGCGGCCACACCACCTCGATCTGCACGACTGATCACGCGGTATCAGCCCTGCAGGATTATAGCGACCTGCTGGAAAATCCCGGACCCGTTATTATTGGCGCTATGCCTTTTGCCAGCTGCTTTGGTCCGGCTTATGAGTTCGCGTTTATACTGGATTGTGTGTTGCGCAAGAAACGACTGCGTAACAAGGTGCCGATGACATTTGTTACTTCGGAGCCGTACATCGGCCACCTTGGTCTCGGCGGAGTGGGGGACTCCAAGGGTATGCTGGAAAGTGACTTGCGTGCACACAATATCAATTTTATCACTAATGCCAAAACCACCCGGGTGGAAGATGGCATGATGTATGTTGATGAGCTGGATGATGAAGGTAATGTGAAGAAACAGTCGCTGCAGCCAAACTCG
>JALUTJ010000323.1 GCA_027057985.1 Chromatiales bacterium | reverse complement strand
ATGACTGGATTGCGGTGTATAACCTGAATAACGTCGATATCTACCTCGGTCTTGGCAATATCCGACAGCAAATCAGTTCACTGGTGCTCAAGGACATCAATAATGATGGCAATAGTGCTACCGATATAGACCAGGTGCGCTTTGCCGGTAATGTCAGCTTTGCCAATGATTCACCAAGCCGACGCTTTCATGTAATCGACAATAATCGCCAGGTAACACTGTATTATCTCAATGGCAGCAACCTTTATCGTGATACCACCAGCTTCGCCGCACCGGATACCATAACCGCAAACGCTCGCCTGCTGATGCAAAATGTCAGCGCACTCAGCTTTACCTATACTCCCGGTTCGCTTTCGCGTGCCGGACTTTTAAGAATTGATCTCACCGTGAGTAAACAGGGTGAACAGATACAGGTAATTCATAATGCCCACGTCTTTAATACACCGTAGCAGCAAACGTCAGTCGGGCGTTTCTGTTGTTACCGCACTGTTTTTAATTATCGTGCTGTCATTGCTGGCTGCCGGTATGGTCAGTATGCTTGCAACCAGTCAGCAATCGGTCAGCCAGGAAGTGACTTCAACAAAGGCCTATATGGCATCACGTTCCTGCCTGCAATGGGCGATGTACCAGGCAGTATATTCCTCGGCAAGCGGCAGCTTTACCAATACTTTTAGTGACTCAGCCAGTGGTTCTTACCCGGCTCGTTGTACAACAACCATAAACAGCATCAGCAATGATGGCTTGACCTTTTATAATATTACCGCAAGCGCACGGCTTGGCAGTAAAACCGATCCAGAATACAGCCAGCGTGAACTGCGGCTACAGTTTCAGCCCTGATCTCTATGTTGCTCAGCAATAAAATAAAGCTGGATATCATTACTGCAGGGCTGTTTGCCCTTGCCCTGCTTGCGGCACTGTTTTTCGATGGCACCGATATTCGCTTTTTTACCTTAAGTTATTTTTTTATTGTGCTGCTTATGGCGGGCATTCTCTCTCAACGCTACCAGCAAGCACTTGAGCTCCCTGTCAATAGCCTTGTTATCCTTGCTATCACATTACTTGCCTGGCTGGGCTTTAGCGGTTTTTTTGCCACGGTCAGGTATCTGGCCATCATTAATTTTTTCTGGCTCGGTGCCTTCCTGCTTGTTTTCCTTTTATATTCTTTCTATACCAGAAAAACTCAACTATGGAAAAATATCTGGCCGCTTATCTATGCCCTTGTTGTATTATGGGCTATCTATGGCCTGTATCAGCACTATTACCTGCAGCAGTCCGCCAACGCCACCTTTTTAAACCGCAACTCTCTGGCAGCCCTGATTAACCTTGCGCTATTACCCGCAAGCGCTTATTTTCTGCTTCCTGCCGAAAACCGGCACTGGGCATTTCTCAATAACCGTGTCCTTTCGTTAACACTTATGATCCTGTTTCTTTGCCTTTTTGTGATTTCCGGACGGGGAGCGTCTGTTAGTCTTTTAATGGGGCTTGCCGTTTTGCTTGTCCTGGGCTATCGCGCTATTGATAAGAACCGACTGATTGCTTTATTGATCATCCTCTTTATCAGTTACGGGCTATACTTTCTTTCCAGTCAGTTTATGCCGGCTCAGCCACAGGGTTTTGCCAGCCGTATGGTGACCCTCGCTGATACAGCTCAGGCAGGTCATAACCGCTTTATCATCTGGCAAAGCCTGTTGCCCCTGTTCGACAAGCTTCCCTGGCATGGTCTGGGGCTCGGTAGTCTGTGGCTGTTCTGGCCACCCTATCGTAACCCGGCTGATCACAGTACCGGCTTTTATGCGCATAACGATTATATGCAGGTGACACTCGAAGCCGGTTACCCGGCACTGATTCTGCTCATCGGCCTGTTTATCGCTGTGCTGTATTCTTTTATCCGTGCCCTGAAACAACAACGGCCAGCGAATGAACGGTTGGAACTGATCGCCCTGTTTTCTGCACTTCTCGCTTTTTCAGCCCACAGCATGTTTACCTATAATTTTTATATCCTGCCGCTGTCGCTTATCGTCGGGCTTTATCTTGGTCGCTTTAACCAGCTTGCTACTCCAGTGAATCTAAAGCGGACAATACCAGCACTGAAGCAGTATTTTAGCCCGATCCTGTATTTAATCAGTGCTGGCGGTCTGGTTCTAATCCTGCTTGGCTATTTTTCCAGCGTCTCGCTCTCCGCGTTTTATAACCTGGAGGCAAAAAAATTATTTCGAGAACATCATTACCAGCAGGCAAACGCCCTGTTCCTGCGGGCTCAACGGCTGGCACCGCTTATGGACAGCCCACTTTTCAACCATGCCAATCTGCTTCGCATCGGCGCCGAAAGGCTGGAAAGTGTTAGCAAACAGGAAAAGGCACAGATGCTAAGGCAACTTGCCTTTAGCCAGCTACAAAAAGCCGAAAAACTGAACCCGTTACGGCCACAAATTCCCCATATTCGTGGACTGCTCTATCGAAAATCACAGCCGGAAAAGGCAAAACGGGCATTTACCAGGGCACTACAACTCGATCCGCGATTTCTCCATGCCCGCATCCAGCTGGCTGAAATGCTCCATGACGAACACAAACTAAACCGGGCGATGAAGGCATTATATGAAGGAGTGAACTATAATTACCCTGTTAACGAGGTATTGCTTGAATACATGCAATACTTCGCCAGGCTCGCGCGTGAGACAGGGGCACTAAAATTTGCCAACAGGCTTGAGAGAAATATCGACCGGCTCAATGCCAGCCGAAAGATCCAGAATCGTTAATCTTTTATAGCATAATGACGGTATAACATTACAACTATGATGAATATATTCTATAAATTTACAGGCCAAATTTTAATTGCCACCATTTTCTATATTCTGACAGTACCAGTAGTACATGCGGCCTTACTTATGCATTTACCACTCGACGGCAATCTAAATGATGCCTCTGGCAACGGCAATAATGCAAGCTTTCCTGGCGGAAGTTCAAATCCAGCCTATACATCGGCTGTTTTTAACCAGGGCTTAAATTTTGACGGCAATAATGATTATATCCTGGTTCCCAGCTTTGACCCTGGTTCTACCTTTTCAGCGTCACTTTGGGTCAACCACGATAGTATCGGTGCCCTCAACACCTTTATAGAGCATGTTCAGAATGGAAATAATCGAAATGATTTCTATATAGGTTATGACAACAGTAATAATTCACTGACTGTAGAACTTGAAGATACTAATGCATTAGAAGGGGGTGCCTGTGGTGATCCCAAGTTTTGCACCGGGATTTCTCTCAATAGTAACCGTTGGTACCATATTGTCGTTACAGTTACCCCTACAACACTTAAAGTTTATATCGATTCGGTGCTGGCTTATAGCACTACTCACAATACTACTGTCAATTTTGGAAATGGTACCTGGATGCTGGGTGCAGATACCGACAGAAACCCCGTTACAGTACAAAACAGTGACCAGCTTGATGGACGTCTGGATGATGTCCGTATCTATAATCATGAACTCAGTCAAACTGAAGTCAGCACACTTTACGGTCTGGTTGCTAACTGGACAATG
>JALUTJ010000322.1 GCA_027057985.1 Chromatiales bacterium | reverse complement strand
TAGATAGAAGGCGCCATATAAGGATAATCAGAATGATAAAAAAACTGCTGATCGCCAACCGCGGGGAAATCGCCGTTCGTATCGTGCGCGCCTGTGCTGAAATGGGGATCAAGTCCGTGGCCGTGTTCGCCGAAGCCGACCGCTATGCCCTGCATGTGAAAAAAGCCGACGAAGCCTACAGCCTGGGGCCGGATACGGTTGCTGGTTACCTCAATGCCCACCACCTGGTCAATATCGCCGTCGCTACCGGCTGTGATGCCCTGCACCCCGGCTATGGCTTTTTATCCGAGAATCCCCTGCTGGCAGAAACCTGTCAGCGCCGAGGCATTTACTTTGTCGGTCCGGATGCCGAAACCATCCACCTGCTCGGTGACAAGACCCTGGCGCGCCAGACCATGCGTAGGGCCGGTATCCCGGTAACGCCGGGCAGTGAAGGTAATGTCGAAAACCTGCAGCAGGCATGTAGAATTGCCGCAGACATCGGCTACCCGGTGATGCTCAAGGCCACTTCCGGTGGTGGAGGCCGCGGTATCCGTCGATGTGACAATGAAATGGAACTGAACCGCCACTACCCACGGGTGATTTCAGAGGCCGAAAAAGCCTTTGGCAGCGCCGAGGTCTTTATCGAAAAATTTATCGCAGATCCACGCCATATCGAGGTGCAGGTGCTGGCCGATCAGCACGGTAATGCTATCCACCTTTTTGAGCGCGACTGCTCGATTCAGCGCCGGCACCAGAAGCTGGTGGAAATTGCCCCTTCGCCACAGATCAGCGAGGATCAGCGCCAGTATATCGGTGAGCTAGCGGTAAAAGCCTGTCTTGCCAGCGGCTATAAAAATGCCGGTACCGTGGAATTTTTGCTGGATGAGAATGACAATTTCTATTTTATGGAAATGAATACCCGGTTACAGGTCGAACATCCCATTACCGAGGAGATCACCGGCATCGATATCGTTCAGGAGCAGATTCGCATTGCCTCGGGGCTGAAACTTCGCTATCAACAGGAAGATATCCAGCGCCGTGGCTATGCCATGGAATTTCGTATCAATGCCGAGGATCCGCGCAATGATTTTCTGCCCAGTTTCGGCAAAATCAGTCGTTACTTTGCAGCGGGTGGCCCCGGGGTGCGCACCGATGCGGCTATTTACAGTGGCTATGTCATCCCCCCGTATTATGATTCCATGTGCGCCAAGCTGATTGTCTGGGCCATGGACTGGGATGCCCTCATCGACCGCTCACGCCGTGCCCTGCGTGATATCAGCCTTTACGGAGTCAAAACGACAATCCCCTATTATATTGAAATTCTCTCTTCGGCCGAATTTCAGACCGGGCATTTCAATACCGGCTTTGTCGAAAAACACCCCAAGCTGACGCAGTATTCGGTTAAACGATCTACCCGGGAAGTGGCGGCTGCCATTGCCGCTGCCCTGGCCGCCAGCTCCGGTTTTTAAAGCAACATAGGACAGATGATGAGTAAAGTTCATATTACAGAAACCGTACTGCGCGATGCCCACCAGTCGCTGATTGCCACCCGCATGCGCACCGAGGACATGCTGCCCATCTGCGACAGGCTGGATAAGGCCGGGTTCTGGTCACTGGAAGTCTGGGGCGGTGCCACCTTCGATGCCTGTATTCGTTTTCTAAAGGAAGATCCCTGGGAGCGACTGCGCCAGTTACGCCAGGCCCTGCCCAATAGCCGGCTACAAATGTTACTGCGCGGCCAGAACCTGGTGGGCTACCGTCACTATGCCGATGACGTAGTACGCGCCTTTGTCAGACAGGCGGCCGATAATGGCATCGATGTCTTCCGTATCTTTGATGCCATGAATGATCTGCGCAACCTTGAAACATCGATTGCCGCGGTAAAACAGGCTGGCAAGCATGCCCAGGGCGCTATCTGCTATACCACCAGCCCGGTCCATGATCTGCAATATTTTATCGACCACGCCCGAACCTTGCAGGAAATGGGCTGTGACAGTATCTGTATCAAGGATATGGCCGGCCTGCTTACACCCGCTATTACCGCAGAGCTGGTGCGCTCACTGGTCGATTCACTGGACATACCCATTCACCTGCACTCCCATGCCACTGCCGGACTCGCCAGCATGTGCCAGTACAGGGCCGCAGAAAATGGTATCTTTGCCATCGACACCGCGATTTCCTCTTTCTCGGGCGGCACCAGTCATCCGCCAACCGAAAGCATGGTCGCCGCCTTTCGTCATACCGATTACGATACCGGGCTGGACCTGGAAGCACTGCAGGATATTGGCTTCTATTTCTATGACGTAAGAAAGAAATACCACCAGTTTGAAAGTGAATTTACCGGCCTGGATACCCGGGTACAGGTTAACCAGGTGCCAGGCGGTATGATTTCCAACCTCTCAAACCAGCTAAAGGAACAGGATGCCCTCGCGCGTATGAATGAAGTGCTCGATGAAATCCCGCGGGTACGCAAGGAGCTGGGCTATCCCCCACTGGTAACACCCACCTCGCAGATCGTCGGCACCCAGGCGGTGCTCAATGTCATCAGTGGCAAACGCTATAAAACCATTACCAATGAAGTCAAACTCTACCTGCAGGGTCGTTATGGCAAGGCTCCGGGGGAAGTCAGCCCACAGGTACGTCATATGGCAATTGGTAACGAGGAAGTCATCGACTGTCGCCCGGCCGACCTGCTAGAGGATGAAATGGACAGACTGCGCAAGGAAATCGGCAAACTGGCGCACAATGAAGATGATGTGCTGATTTATGCCATGTTCCCGGATGTGGGTCGCAGTTTTCTCGAAGATCGAGACCAGGGCAAACTGGTGGCGGAACCGCTGGAACCCCTGAGTGGTGAGAATAATGGTCATCACGTTGCTACCGAATTCAATGTCACCATTCATGGAGAAACCTACCATATCAACCTTACTGGCACCGGACACCGGGTACACGATGTTCGCCCCTACTTCCTTAGTATCGATGGTGTCCCCGAGGAAATCATGGTGGAAACCCTCACTGAAATCGACCTTAACGAAGAAGATGAACATGCAGAAAAACGTGTTGCCAGTGGCAAGCGCCCGCGGGCTACCGGGCCGGGGGATGTTACCGCCTCGATGCCCGGTGTTATCGTCGAGGTGCTGGTCAACGTGGGGGATGATGTCAAAGCCGGCGATCCGGTTCTGATCACCGAAGCCATGAAAATGGAAACCGAGGTACAGGCTGGTATTTCAGGTACCGTGGCCGCGATTCATGTTGTTAAAGGCGACAGTGTTACACCCGATGAAACCCTGGTTGAAATCAAATAATCACAGAGAACAATTCTGATTTGTCGGCTCCGCTACGCTTGAATCGACCCACCATAATTTTTTCACCGCAAAGACACAAAGAACGCAAAGATTTTTTGACGGGTGTAGATCAGGCTTTAGTCTGACGAGCATATCTGATTTGTCAGACTAAAGTCTAACCTACTCGTAGCAGGATATTTTGCAGCAAAATGTTATGAACGACCGTCGATTTCAGGGATGAAATCGTCGAGCGGCCAGGGATGGCGTATAGCGT
>JALUTJ010000321.1:10337-10779 GCA_027057985.1 Chromatiales bacterium | reverse complement strand
GAACAGGAAACGGCAGCGGTAAAAACTTTTTCCGGTGGCTGGCGCATGCGGCTTAACCTGGCCCAGGCGCTAATGTGTCCTTCTGATATCCTGTTACTCGATGAGCCAACCAATCACCTTGATCTCGATGCCGTCTTCTGGCTTGAGAACTGGCTACGGCATTATCCGGGTTGTCTGTTGCTGATTTCGCATGATCGTGATTTTCTTGATAACGTGGTTGAACATATTGCTTATATCTCGCAGGGGAGTCTGAGCCTGTTCACCGGTAATTACTCTGCTTTTGAAGTACGCCGTGCCGAGATGCTGGCTCAGCAGCAGTCAGCCTATGAAAAGCAGCAGCGTGAAGTGGAACATATCCACAAGTTCGTGGCTCGCTTCCGTGCCAGGGCAACGAAAGCCCGGCAGGCACAGTCACGATTAAAGGCACTGCAGCGGATGGAAT
>JALUTJ010000321.1:0-10327 GCA_027057985.1 Chromatiales bacterium | reverse complement strand
GACAAGATGCCGGATCCGCTGGTAATACTGGATAATGTTGCAGTGGGCTATAACAATAATATCCTGTTATCAAAAATCAATTTTTCCATTCATCCGGGAGATCGTATCGGCCTGCTAGGTCACAATGGGGCGGGTAAATCCACCCTGGTAAAAATGCTGGCCGGTGAAATGGAAAACCTGCAGGGAAAACTGATACGGGCAAAAGAATTGCGGATTGGTTACTTTGCCCAGCACCAGCTGGAGCAACTGGATTTTTCTGCCAGTCCTTTACTGCATCTGCAACGACTGGATGAAAAGGCGACTGAAGCCGATTTACGTAAATACCTTGGTAGTTTTGCCTTTAATAATGATATGGCGGTTGATCCGGTTGCACCGCTCTCAGGTGGTGAGAAAGCAAGGCTGGTACTTGCTCTGATTGTTTACCAGAAACCCAACCTGCTATTACTGGATGAACCGACCAACCACCTCGATCTTGAAATGCGCCATGCTCTGACCCTGGCAATGCAGGAATACGAGGGCGCCATGATTATCGTTTCTCATGATCGGCACCTGCTGCGTACTGTAAGCGACAGTCTTTACCTGGTTGCAGACGGACAGGTTAATGAGTTTGATGGCAGCCTGGATGATTATCGGCAGTGGCTTTCTGAGCAGAGCAGGGTGAAACAGAATGATCCTGCTACTAATAGTGCTGAAGCCGGGCAACAAAATAAAAAACAGCTTCGACAGGCATCCGCAGAAAAACGTAAACAGCTAAAACCTTTGCAGAACAGATTGAAGAAGCTGGAAAAACAAATGGAAAAACTTATTGCTGACAAGAACCGGCTGGAGTCCGTACTGTCGGATAATAAAATTTATAATGAGGAAAACAGGCAACAACTGACTGGCCTGCTTAAGGAGCAGGCAGAAGTGGACAGTGCGCTGCAACAGGCAGAAGCCGACTGGCTTGAAACCAGCGAGGAACTGGAACTGGCATCAGCTTCTTAAAGATAGCGTTAAATGACTGCAAGTAAACGGGAGTAAATCATTATGGCATTAAATATCGAAGATCCGGCAAAAAAAGCAGATAGCAACAGCTTTGCCTTATTTGCTCTGGGCTTTCGTCCCTTTTTCCTGACATCAGCGGTACTGGCACCCGTGTTATTAACGCTATGGTTGCTTCATCTTACGGGAAAAATTTCAGTCAACGCTTATTACAATGCCACGGGCTGGCATGCACATGAAATGCTATTTGGTTACACGGTAGCGGTTATTGCCGGCTTTTTGCTTACAGCTGCCGGTAACTGGACCGGCATCAGGATCATCAGCGGACCTCGCCTGGCACTATTGTGGCTGGTTTTTCTTGCAGGACGTATTGCGCCTTTTATCCCCGGAATCAGTCCTCTTGTGATTGCGCTTGTCGATCTGGCCTTTTTGCCACTGGTGGCCGTACTGCTGGCTATCCCGATTATCAGGGTCAGACAGTGGTCCAATATTATTTTTATCCCGGTTTTATTATTGATGATGACAGCAAACCTGCTGGTTCATGGCAGCCTGCTTGGATGGTTTGATCTTGGCCTGCAGGCAGGAAATCGCGCCATGTTATACCTCGTGGTCCTGTTGATTATGATCATGGGTGGGCGGGTTATTCCCTTTTTTACTGAACGTGGTGTGCAGGGTGTTAAAACACGAAGCTGGAAGTTTATCGAGTTGCTGGTGCCGGTGAGCCTGTTGCTTTTTGCTACCACAGAGTTATTCCAGCTGGGAAAAAGCTGGATCGGGATAACCGCAATATTTGCCGTACTGGTAAATACGGTTCGTCTATATGGCTGGTATGACAGGCGTATCTGGCGCGTGCCACTGGTCTGGATATTACAGCTTGCTTATGCCTGGTTTATTATTGGCTTTGCCCTGAAGGCGACAATTCTGTTTGAGCTGCCACAAATCGTGTTTGCCTACCATGCCTTTACCGTGGGTGGTATAGGAACCATGACCATTGGCATGATGGCACGGGTTACCCTGGGGCATACCGGGCGACAGATGCTATTGCCTGCGCCGATGTTCTGGGCCTTTATTCTTATCGTACTGGCTGCTATTGCCCGGGTGATTATGCCAGTCTTTATACCTGAAGCTTATATGAGCCTGCTGAAGATTGCAGGCTCATTATGGATCGCCAGTTTCCTGATTTTCCTCTGGGTCTATTTACCCATGTGGTGGCGCGCAAGAGTCGATGGCAGGCCGGGTTGAAGCTGGTAAATAGAGTATCGATTAAACCAGGGAGACCCGGAATTCCTCCGGGTCACCTTTAGTAACCTGCATCTTCTTTCATTCTTCTGACACGCAATGCCTGGTCATCGATGGCAGCGGAAAGTTCATTCAGGTAACTTTTAGCTCGACCCACTTCTTCGGCCATATCCCGGGTTTCATTGAGTAAAATCAGTGCCTTGGCTTTTGACAGGCGGCCGCTGACCATCAGTTCTTCTTTTTCATGCAGGCTACGTTCAAGATCATCGATATAACGTACCTGTCGGCTGTATTTGCTGCGCAGGTTATTCAGGCGTTGTTGTTCTTTATATACCTGGCGGCCATAGTTATAGGCTTCAAGGAAAGCAGGTTCATTATAGCCGCGACAGACACCATTATAGTTATAGCCCTGGCTGCCCTTGCGGTAGCCCATATTCGGGGTACAGAACTGACGCAGACCTTCCTTGCGACCCGCGGTATAGGCTTTGAGATCCGGACGTACCCTGTATTCTGCACAGGCCTTGCGATGTTCGCCAATGCGTGAGGCCGGGTAGCCTTTGGTTCCATCTTCATACCCAATCGTACGCCAGTTGGCATTCATGCACTCGTCTTTGCTGAGTGTGGCGCAGGAAGCCAGCAACAGTGCAGCCAGTCCCGGTATAATCAGTTTCAGGTATTTCATTATTATCTCCTTGTTAATGTACATGGTGATATATGTCAGGGCGAATCAGTTCCAGTTTAGTTAAAACAAGCTGAATAGAAACTGAATAGCATAAAATTATTCCAGTAATTGAGAAATTTTTTCGGTGATTTCTTCAGTATCCCACTCAACCGCCGCATTTACCCCGTAGCGAATCTGCCCTTGTGGGTCAATAATAAAGGTAGAAGGAAATGCGATCACATTCCACTTTCTGGCAAAATCGCCGTTCTCGTCGATTAAAACCGGGAATTCCACTTTAACTTTTTTCATAAAGTTAAGAATGGTATTGCGATCCTCGGCATAGTTAATGGAGATTAGCTGGAAAGGTTTACCGGCCATTTTCTGTTTTAGCCGGTTCAGTGATGGTATCTCTTTCACACAGGGCGGACACCAGCTGGCCCAGAAGTTCACCACGGTTACCTGACCATGATAATCATTTAGCTGGAAAATTTTTCCGTTAGTATCTCCCAGACGAATCGGTAAGGGTTTTGCGGTACCGGAGTAGGGTTTGAGACGGGTATCCAGCCCTTTGCCTTTAATCTTTACTTTTGCTAATGGGATGACTGTCTTCGGTACAGGATATTTTTCCAGTACCGAAATCATGTTCCTGATATTTCCTGCCAGCTTCTGCATCAGTAACTGCACGTTTGCATCGACCTTGTCCTGGTAAAATACGCTCATCATCTTGGGAGTCATGCGTGAGAAGACCGGGTTGCCGTGTTGCTGTAATTTGCCAAGCAACCGTTTGAACTGGCCGGTGTTGCCGTGCTTTCTGGCCTGGTAAATCATTAGCGGGATATTGGTGGCCGAAACAATGGGCATGTACTCAGGAAGCTGACCCAGCGTCGGGATTGATTTATACATATAAGGAGAAAAAAGAATGGCACCGATAAAATAAGGCTGTGAATGTTTTGCCAGTTGCCATTGCCTTGCACCCTTTAAGACGCTGATCGAGGCATAGGAATCACCCGCAAGGATAATTTTCTTGCCGGTTTTACGATAGGCCTGCTCCATCAGAGCACGGATGATAGCGCCATCGAGCTTCTTGATATTGGTGGAGCTGTGTTGCATAAAAAGTGATTCAAGAATATCGGCCTGCCAGACCTCGATCCCGCGTTGACTGAGCTCCTGGGCAATTACCTGATGTGTCTTTCGCAGGCCATAACCCGGGGCAATCCAGAGAACAAGATAAGGCCCTTTGGCGGGATATTGTTCCACCGTAATATCATTATTATCAGGCAAGCGAATGGATAGCTCGTTCTCTGCCCATACCGTGGGCAGGAATAATGAGATAAATGACAGGATAGTAAGCTGTTTTATGAGTGTTTGCATTTTCTTGTTTTTTTACTGACTACCTGCAGTGTATAACAAATTTTAGCTTCTTGCTGTTTTCTGTGGTTGGGATAAAATAACCGCGGTAAATTTACAGGATCAGGATATGGCATTTTTCAAATCACTTTTTGCGAAACAGGAAACAGATTCAGAGTTCAGGGACCGACGTAGTGCAGAGCGGGTTCAGTTACCCCGTGATGCCACTATCCTGATCGTTGATGATTCCCGTACCGCCATTGCGGTACTGAAAAAGACCCTGCAGCCGACTGGCTACAGCATTCTCAGTGCAGAGAATGCCGAGGATGGCATCGAGCTGGCTAAGCTGCATCACCCTGATCTTATCCTGATGGATGTGATTATGCCGGGGCTGAACGGTTTCCAGGCCACCCGCATCCTGCGCAAGGAAGAAACCACTCAGGATATCCCGATTATTATTATCAGCGGCAATGAGCAGGCCACCGAGAAGTTCTGGGGGATGCGCGTTGGGGCAAACGGCTTTTTACCCAAGCCGGTAAGCCGGAGTGAGCTGTTCCATCTCTTGCGGGAACACCTCTCAGAGGCAAAAGTCCTTTAAATCAATCACTTATCTCACTAAAACGGCCTGCAAAAGCGCTACATTCTTAAAAAATAAGTTAAAGCTTTTGCGCCACTAACCGATACAGCTAGAAATACTTTGATTCTGGCCGGACTGAGTGGATAAATGGCAAAACAACCCCCGCAACCCCTGATTCGTTCATCGCGTCTCCCGTTTTATCTGCTGTTACTGGCCCTTGCTGTACTGCTGCTGGCAATACTGCAGCTTCGCGGACAGCTTGAGATTTCTACCGCTTTTTATCTGCTGGCGCTGGTGGTACTGGCCGCGATAGCGAGCTGGAGTTTCCTGTTGCAGGGTCCCGAGGTAGATCAATCCATCCCGGGAACCGAGGTACTGCATGATTCCCTGACCCAGTTACCAAATCATCCGCTTTTTCTTGAGCACCTTGAGCATTCCCTTGCCATGGCGCGACGGCATAAAAAGGCCATGGGGATTGTAAATCTTGATATCGATCGCTTTACCGAAATCAACCAGCACTACGGTTACAAGCTGGGTGACAAGTTGATCAGTGATGTGGCAACACGATTGAACGACCTGATCCGTGAGAGTGATATCGTTGCCCGCCTGGGTGGCAGTAACTTCGGTATTATCCTTAACCTGATTGATGAGGTTAAGGAAGTCGAACGTGCGGTGCAGCGTATCGTGGATGGCATGCAGCTGCCTTTTCTGGTCAAGGATGAAAATATTGTTTTTAAAATCAGTTATGGTGTCTGTAGTTATCCGAATGATGAAGGCAGTGCCGAGGAGCTAAATCATTTTGCGGCGCTGGCGCTTCAGCATGCCAAGCAGGCGGGCGGTAACTGTGTTCGTTATTATAATAGTGAAATGGATCAGCATAATAGCCAGCGCATGAACCAGGAATATGATCTGCGTAAGGCGCTGGAAGAAAATGAGTTTAGACTTTATTTTCAGCCCAAGGTCGATGCTGCCACGGGACATATAAAAGGGATGGAAGCTTTGATTCGCTGGCTGCATCCGGAACGTGGCCTGGTTTCTCCGGTCGAGTTTATTCCATTGCTTGAAGAAAGTGGCATGATCAAGGAAGTGGGTGACTGGGTCTTGCATGAAGCCTGCCGGCTGAATAAACAATGGCAGGACAAAGGCTTTGAGCCACTACGTGTTTCGGTCAATGTTTCCAGTGTCCAGTTCAGGCAGGATGATTTTATCGTACGACTTGAACATGCCCTGTCTGAAAGTGGACTCTCTGCAGATTACCTTGAAGTTGAATTAACCGAAAGCTGCCTGATGGCGGATGTAACGAAAAATATTGATATCCTGCATGAGATAAAGAAGATGGGAGTAGCCATTTCGATTGATGATTTTGGTACCGGTTATTCCTCCCTGAGTTATCTAAAGAAATTCCCTATCGACACCCTGAAGATCGATCGCTCCTTTATTACCAATGTACAGGATCGCGCAGCCGGTGATAATGCAGCAATTGTGACGGCGATTATGGCGCTGTCACACAGCCTGCGACTTGACGTGGTTGCGGAAGGGGTGGAAACCGCGCAGGAGCTTTCCTACCTGCATGCACTGGGATGTCGGACGATTCAGGGCTTTCTCTTCAGCAAGCCACTCTCCGAGCAGGAGTTTACCCGCCTGCAGGAAGATTCCATGCAGATGCAGAATATTCTTGAGCAGGTGCGTTCAGAATTAGCGGGTTAACGGGAATAAATTTCTTTCGCCTGTTGATTGGTATTATGAATCAGCTCTGCCAGCTCTTTGGCATAAATCTCACTTTTTGCATTCATATCCCGGGTAATGGTTTTGTAGTGGCTAAAGGTTATGACGATACGGGCAAAGGGTTTCGGAAAGATAGCCTTGTTCCATGAACGGTAGGCAACGAATTTTCTGTCCACATAAACACCCACAGCAAAAATCGGTGCGCCGGTCAGGCGTGAGATTTCAAAGATACCCGGCTTGACTTCATGAATCGGGCCTTTGGGACCATCCACGGCAATACTGGTCGGGTTGCCGGCCTTGCATAACTTGATAAGCCCCTTTAAGGCCGTGGCCGCCCCACGGGTTGATGAACCCCTTGATGTTTTTCCACCAAAGCGGGTGGCAACATAATTAATGATTTCGCCATCACGACTGGTAGAAATCATGGTTGCCATACCAAAGTAGCGGAACATGAAAACCATGGCCAGTTCATCACCATGCCAGTGAGCCAGTAAAAAAGATTTATGTTCTTTTTTCAGTTGCAGCAGCTCATCGGGTTCAACAATGGTAATACGCCAGCTGGCATACATAATGCGATAAAAGTACCACACCAGGCGGGGAAGAATATATTTTCTGAACATATTGACTAGATTATAGTTTTTTATAATGCCTGTCCATGCAGGGATTTATTCATCACTGATATTGTTTACGGTATTTTTGATAATGGCAGCCAGTTCACGGGTGGCCGGGCCAGTATTTTGTGGATGCGCAAAACTCATTACCAGCTCTGCCTTATAGGTTGCGCCCTGTTCAAGTGGTAATGGTTTTAGTGTACCGTTGCCGATGGGCTCAACCAGTCGATTAGCCGGCAGCCAGCCATAACCAAGTCCATGTTCAATGGCACTGAGTGCGCTATCGATACTGCTGACACTCCAGCGATCCTGGCGGCTGAGCCAGCCAACATCGATTTTATTCTGCTGCCCCGAATCGCTGATTATCACGTGGGTGTGTTGTAGCAGGTCGGTAATAGTGAGGCTGCGCTTCAACTGGTGCAGGGGATGATCAACACAGGCCACGGCGATAAATTCAATTTCAATCAGGGGATCACCGAGAAATCCGGGTGTGGCGCCAATTACCAGTTCGGCTTCATTTTCCAGCAGGGCATCACTGGCGCCGGAAAGCACCACCTCGCGTAGCTGTACCCGGGTGCCCTGGCTTTTGCGGGCAAAGCGGGACAGGGCATGCATCAGCAGGTCGTTAGGAAAAGCCGAATCCACCACCAGCCGGATCTCGGCTTCTCTGCCGGCTGCCAGGTGGTGGGCAAAATCTTCCAGCTCCTGGGCATCATCGAGTAACTGCCGGCAGCGGTCCAGCATGACACGGCCCTGGTCGGTCAGTAGTGCCTTGCGCCCCTCGATCTGCAATAAGGAAACACCCAGCTGTTCCTGCAGGCGGTTCATGGCATAGCTGACAGCCGACTGGCTGCGATGCAGGTAGGATGCAGCCTGGGCATAACCGCCCTGCTCAATAATGGCGAGAAAGACCCGCCACTGGTCAAGTGTGACACGGGATACTGGGTTCATTAGCCAAATATATCAATTATATTGATGTGTTTCAGCATATATTTATACTTTTTTATCAAAAAAATAGTTGTATTCTGTCATGGTCAATTACAACTGAACAAGGAGAAAAACAATGAATAGGTATGTCGATCTTGCAGCCCGTATTTTACTGGCGCAAATTTTTGTTCTTGCTGGTCTCAGCAAAATTACGGGATACGCTGGCACCCAGGGCTACATGGAATCCATGGGCGTACCCGGTATGCTACTCCCCCTGGTGATCCTGCTGGAGCTTGGAGGTGGGCTGGCACTCATCGTTGGCTGGCAGACACGGCTGGTTTCTTATGCGTTAGCCGGTTTTACCGTTATCGCTGCGCTGATTTTTCACAGTAATTTTTCTGATCAGATGCAGATGATTATGTTTATGAAGAACCTGTCAATCACCGGTGGCCTGTTACTGCTTGCTCTGCATGGTGCAGGTAGTTTAAGCCTTGAGAAACGAAGTTAATCTAAAGAGTAATATGGCTGGCCAGTGAATAATCACTGGCCGGTCATTTAATTAAAGGACAGAAAATGAGTCTGCTAATAAAAGGTGAGTTAAAAGAAGACTGGTTTGGCAATGTCAGCGAGGGTGGAGAATACGTGCGCAAGGATTCTCAGTTCAGAGACAGCATTGCCCCGCAGGATATCGAAGCGGGACGGTATCATCTTTACGTTTCCTATGCCTGCCCCTGGGCTCATCGAACACTTATCTTCCGCAAGTTAAAAAAGCTGGAACAGATTATCGGTGTATCGGTAGTGCATCCTTATATGGATGATGAAGGCTGGAGTTTTGATACGGGTTTCCCTGGAGCCAGTGGTGATGATCTATACCAGTATCAACGTATGCACCAGATCTATACAAAAGCACAGCCGGACTATACGGGCATTATTACAGTGCCGGTATTATGGGATAAAAAACGGCAGACTATTGTCAATAATGAGTCATCAGAAATTATTCGTATATTTAATTCAGCCTTTAATCCGCTGATTGAAGACAGGCAGGCCAGGGAACAGGATTTCTATCCGCCACAACTTCGCACACAGATAGATGAAATCAATGAGTTTGTTTACCATAATATCAATAACGGGGTTTACCGCACCGGTTTTGCCACGAAACAGGCTGCGTATGAAAAGGCTTATGACAGATTGTTTAACGCACTGGACAGGGTAGAAGAAATCCTGTCGCGACAACGCTATCTTGTGGCAGATCAGCTAACCGAAGCAGACTGGCGGCTGTTTGTCACCCTGCTGCGTTTCGATCCGGTTTATGTCGGACACTTTAAGTGTAATAAAAAACGCATCCGCGATTATGAAAACCTGTATAACTATATGCTGGAATTATATCAGTGGCCGGGAATTGCTGAAACGGTACACTTCGATCATATCAAGCATCATTATTATACCAGCCATAAAATGATCAACCCCACTGGCATCGTGCCGGTTGGACCGGAACAGGATTTGCTGCAACCTCATAACCGTGATCGTTTCGGGAGATAGCTATGCCGGAAAAATATTTTACTAGACCAGCAGTAGAAATGAGCGAAGGCGATGGAGTGGATGTGTTTCGTCTCTTCCCCGTGAGCCGCGATATGATGAACTATGATCCCTTTGTGCTCTGGGATAATTTTAGTCTCGGTATAGAACGTGGATTCCCAACGCATCCACACAGGGGCTTTGAAGCTATTACCTATATGTTTAGCGGCAGTATCGAGCATAAGGATAATCTGGGTAATCATTCCACAGTAACTGCCGGTGGTGCCCAGCGATTTACCGCGGGGAGCGGCCTGGAACATTCCGAGATGCCTTCCTCGCATGAGCAGAGTAATGGAATCCAGTTATGGATTAATCTTGCTCAAAAACTCAAGGTTATCAACCCGGAATACCAGCAGGTTGATAGCCCGGATATCCCGCAACAGGAAATTGATGGTGGCATTGTCCGCGTTATCGTGGGCGAAGCTTCACCGCTAAAACTGAAAACCCCGGTGCGTTATTTACATATCAAACTTTTTGCAGCGCACGATTATCAGGAAACTGTACCAGCTGATTTTCGCGGCTTTATCTATCTGCTTGACGGTGTATTAAGTATCAATGGCCATAAGCTAAACGCACGGGAAGCTTTTTTCTTTGAAGAAACTCAAAAGCTTGATATTCATGCTGAAAAGGACAGCGAGTTTATGCTGTGCATGGGAAAACCACATCATGAACCAATAAGACAGC
>JALUTJ010000320.1 GCA_027057985.1 Chromatiales bacterium | reverse complement strand
GCATGAAGATCCCCGCTTTCTCGAAGTGGATTATATTATCAACGATTTTACTACTATCGAGGGCGTCAGGCTTAATCCCGATCACGCCCAGATATTCGCCAGTACCGACGATATTATTTCCGATAATCGCGAGAAAAAAATGAAGGTCGCCATTGCAGCTCAACCCGACTACCAGAGCCTGGCTGAAGTCTATCGCCAGTCACTGAATACCCGTATGCTCATCTGCGAAATATTTAACACGGTAGATGATGCCGAGAAATGGGTTAGCGAATAATCACTTCCAGCTAACAACTATAAAGCCTGCTAAATGCAGGCTTTTTTAATGAAATCAATCACTTAAAATATTTTTTTATTTCGCCCTTGCCTGGCCGCCACAAGTCCTCTATCCTTAAAAAACAAGAGAACTTTAAGAGAACATTTAACTCTAACATGACGGTAAACGCATCATGCAGTCAGACTCGTCCCGAAATTACTGGCCCCGAGCCATTATCCTGGTGGATATGAATGCTTTTTTTGCCTCGGTGGAACAATACGATAACCCGGCCTGGCGCAGCCGCCCGGTGGCCATCACCAATGGCAGGCAGGGCACCTGTATTATTACCTGCTCCTACGAAGCCCGGGCCTACGGCGTAAAAACCGGTATGCGTTTAAAAGAGGCACGGCAAAAATGCCCGCATCTTATCCAGTGCCCAGCACGGCCAGAACGTTATGCCGCGGTTTCATCCCGTATTATGGCGGCGCTGCAGGATATCAGCCCGGATATCGAGATTTTTTCCGTGGACGAGGCTTTTCTGGATGTTACTCGCTGCCAGAAACTGTTCGGCAGTCCCGAACAGATTGCCCGACGAGTCAAAAAAGCGGTTTTCAATGCCTCTGGTCTGCTCTGCTCTGTGGGGGTAAGTGGTGATAAAACCACTGCCAAGTATGCCGCCAAGCAGCAAAAGCCCGATGGCCTTACCGTGGTTCCCCCATGGCAGGCCGAGGACTACCTGAAACAGGTCGCCGTGACCGATCTATGTGGCATTGCCCGTGGTATTGGCCACTTTCTTAATGAGCGCCGGGTCTATGTCTGCGGAGACATGAAAAACCTGCCCATTGGTGAACTGGCTCGACGTTTTGGTAACCCCGGACGGCGTATCTGGTATATGTGCCAGGGCGCCGATCCGGCACCTCTGGAAACCACGGTTGCAGCCCCCAAAACCATTGGTCATGGCAAGGTAATTCCACCCGAAACAAAGGAGCGCCATACACTGCTTGTTTACCTTTTACATATGAGTGAAAAAGTGGCCTTCCGTCTGCGTCGTCACCAGCTAAAGGCACAGCAGTTTTCCATTAGCCTGCGCACAAAAACCGACTGGCTCGGTGCGCAGTTGCAAACTGCCCTGCCAACTCAGGATGGCCAGCATATCTACCGGCTCTGCCAGCAGGTATTACGATATGAATGGCAGGGAGAAGGGATTTACCAGGTACAGGTGACAGCCACCGATCCACAGCCGCTGAATGGCCAGCTGGCACTATTTGAAAGCAACACTTTGCCGACCAGGGATTTCAGTGCCATCGATACGATTAATATGAAATACGGCGAGTTTTGCCTGGCACCGGCGCGGCTATTACACCGCTCCAGCATGCCCAACGTGATCGCCCCGGCCTGGAAACCCTTTGGTCATCGGCAGACCATTGAATTTTCTGGAACTGAAGAAAGCTAATGTGTGGTGGTGTTTATTATTCATGGGAAGGACAGGATTTTCGCCTTTACTTTCCCAACCCCAAAGCCTGTCTACCGGTGAAAACCCGGGATGGCAGCAGTATTCTTTTGCCCTGGGGACGACGCAAGGAACAGGCCGGCAAGCTACCACTGGGTGGCTGGGCACGACTGGATTCCATCTATGCCGGGCGCTGGGACAGGTGGTTTCCCGTGCCGGTTAAACTACCGCTACAGCAGTTTATGGAAAAGGATATCGAGGGCAACAGCCACTGGTTCGACCTCACCCGCGGCCAGTATATACAGGGCCTGGTGGCACGCGACAAACACGAACAACGAGTCTATGTCGTCACCATTACCCCCGAGCTGGACGATGCCGTACATGATCGCTGGCCGCGTATTCTAAGCGGCTGAAAAATAGTAAAAAAATTTATGCCGGAAAAGCACAATAAGACGTGGAAATGACTGCCCGTTTTAGTGTATAACTATGTCGGAAGTATCAGGGAAGAGACATGTATCAGAACATTATCAAGCACCAATTCGGACAACATTACACGGTTCAGCACGCCAGGCGCGTAAAGCCGGGGCTCAGACTGGAACCGGTTCACTTCAATAACCCGCAGCAGGCCATCAACTTTCTGCGCCAGCTAAAAGTCCCCCATGACTACTGGGAATACCTGCTCAAGGGTTACCACCGCCAGTCCAGCGCACAAAAAACCGTTGATATTCACCAGCAGGCCAGTGAACTACTCATCCAGGGCAAGCTATTACTGTTCCCGGTCAAGCCACTTGACCCGGCCAGCAATGCACCGCATAAGGTCACCATCAAGCAGGGGAATACTTTTTACCGCTTTAGTGATGCCAGTTTCCTGCTACTGAGCAATCCTGCTGAGATCAAACGCTTTGGCAGCCAGGAAGAAGCCGAAGCCTTTATCAGCGAGCTGGCACCGGATAACGAAAAACTGCAAAACATCGCTCAGGAGCTGGGTATTACTGTCAGTAATGTCGGTGAGGCTGAACTTGGCCGCCGTATCGCTGAACAGCTCGTCAGCGGCAAAGCCATTATTATTGTCGATAAAACCTCCTCTGCCCCAGCAGGCGAACAAGCGCAAGAAGTAAAAAATGATATCGGTAACCGCAAGGCCGGACTGGCAGGTGGTGCTGCGGCAGCGGCAAGCGAAGAAGCCGCCGCCGAAGAAGAAAAGCCCTGTACCTTACACAAATACTCGATCAAGTGCTCTCACTCTCGCCAGGTAGAGGTTGATCCAACCAGGCAAAAAAAAGGAAAAGCGCCCTGCCTGCAGGTGGTATCGCCATCATGGAAAGCAGATAAAAACAAACAGGAAAAAATCACGGTTAAACTGCAACTTGATACCCCATGCGACAGCCATAAAAAAGAACAGGTATCTGTCAATAACGATCACGCTAGCTTTATTGGTCAGACATATGGTTCTACGGTTAAGGTTAGAACCCCGAGTGAACCTTTTAATATTGATACCGAATTTTACAAGCTTCTCTGGTTACCCTCCATCAAGCCAACCCGATATAAAATCTCACCATCGATGGGTTACTGTAACACCAGTAAATTTGATGGCAAAGAAAAAAGTGTCTACATCGATTCTTACCCTGAAATCGCATGGAAACTCAGCCTTAATATGGGCTACGGGAAGGTAGAGGTTCAGGATGAAATCCCGGATGACAAAAACAAGGTTTCAACAGGAAAAGTCGAACGAAAAATAGATGCAGAAACTTTCTCAATTTCCGGTACAGCTGAATGTACTTATGATAATGAAACACTTGAATTTGGGGAAAGCTTCAGCGAACATTTCAAAACCATTAAATCCGAAATGGATACTCAGAATGGTCTGTTATCACGTATATTTGGCCGCTTT
>JALUTJ010000319.1 GCA_027057985.1 Chromatiales bacterium | reverse complement strand
AGTACAGCAAAAATCGTTGTGCTTATATCTCTGTGTGTCTGACACAAAATACCCATATTCATACCCCGGAACAGGAAGGTTCAAAATGACAGTATTTCCCCGCATCCGCTTTACGTTTATCACCATGTTTTTTGCCACGCTAGGACTACTGACCGCCTGCGGAGGCGGTGGCGGTGGCGGTGGTGGTACAACGACTACACCGGCTGTGACAGTGGATCCGCTTGCTAGTGCCGCACGGGGTTTTTACCAGGGAAATGGCACCATTCAGGGTGGTTCAGGGGATATTGTTATTACATCGCCTAATATAAAAGGAATTGCCGATGAAAAAGGCTTTGTTTTTACTTACAAAGGAAATGATGAGAATAGTAACGCCATCGTTCTTTTCTATAAAGGCACATTTACCGAGGTAACCGCAACCAGCTTTAAGGCGGATGTACGGGTCTATGTGGACGGTGTATATCAGGAAACCGCCACCATCTCCGATGGTGTTATCGATGAGGGTATAAGTTTTTCTGGCACATTAAAGGGTGCCGGAAACTATGCCAGCAGTAATGGCACGATTTCACTGAGTTATGCGCAGGATAATCAAAGTCCGGTACCGACTTATTCAACAGTGTCACCATCAAATAAGTGGGATGATGGTAGTACAGGTCAGGTTATTTTTAATTCAGCCACGAATTTTGATTCTGTTATAGCGGGGAATGGGATTCCTGAAAATTTACGAGCTTGTCATTTGTACAGCGTGAATACGAGTGATGTTATTAATGAACAGACCGGTCGGATACGAAAATTTTCAGCAGTAACAGCAACTTGCGCGGGGCAATCTGACGATGGCCAATCAGTCGAAGGTTACTTTACCAATTTCAAAACGACAGCTACCGATGATACCATGTATATTGTGGTATCAAATGATAATTTAGCTTATATCGGCTTGCTTCCATGTGCGGATACCAACAGTAACTGTTTGCAATAGAATAACCACATTAATCTACAATAAGACAGGAAATTACCATGCAGGGAACGCAGATATTATTGTCACCCTCGAACAATAAGAACAATACCCTCGGCTTAAAAGCCCGCCTTGCGACACAGTTTACTGTGCTGGGTTTATTGCTAAGCCAGCCGTTTTTTCTTTCCTATTCTTATGCTGCACCGGTCGGTGGTAATGTGGTCGGTGGTACTGGTACGATATCCCGGCAGGATATCCACACCACCATCAATCAGAGCTCACAGAAACTGGCCATTGACTGGCAAAGTTTCGATGTCCAGCAAAATGAACATGTCCATTTTATTCAGCCTGATGCCTCCTCCATTGCCTTGAACCGCATTGTAGGGAATAACGGCAGTGTGATTCAGGGGCAGATTGATGCCAATGGCCAGGTGATTCTGGTCAATCCCAATGGCGTGTTCTTTACCTCCACTGCTACGGTCAATGTCGGTGGCCTGGTGGCCTCCAGCTCTCTTGTATTAGGACATAAAGTTTATATGGGTGTGTAAGATGAGCAAAGTATTAGAGCATGTGGAAAATAATAAAAATCTTGTTTCTGCTATAAGTCAGCCAGTTGCAGTTATAGGTCTTGAGACAACAGGTAAAAAGATAGCAGGTAGACTTGTTACACCTGCGGTATGGGTTTTAAACTACGCAGCTAATAAGAAAGCACCAGATACAATAGATGTTGGGCTCTATGGTATGGGGTTGTTAAGCAATATTGCTGGCGTTGCATCAATAGCTACTGGGGTTGTCAAGGCAGTAGTTGAAGATGATATGGCAAATAAGCTCAGAATTATTAGGGCAGCAGAAGGTACCTCTTTTATACGACCAACATATCATTTTTCAAGTGCACCTGCTGCCATCAATGCAATGACTATAGCCAGTTTAGGTGGTACCGCCTGGAAGCATCCAAACGGATTGTGGGTTTATATTACAGATGCGAAAGGTTATATGGTAGCAAATTATAAGCCAAAAAAATATGTTAAATTATACAGGCCTATTTGGCCGCTTCAGCCATTAGGGGCTGGAAAATTCAGGTTTACGAGTGAATAGTATGTATAAGAAAATTACGTTCTTATTCTTGATTATATTATATATTCCTGGTGTTACCTTAGGCGATGATTTTGAAAAGTTGTGCAGCTATTTTCGTGGAGTGGATGAGGTTCTGAGAACAGAAAGTGATAGAAATTTTAACATATATCAATATATTGACAAAAATGTAAATACGAACCTGACGTCAGATAGCCCTGCACGACAGACATGGCAGGTTATAATTTATGCGGTACCCGATAAAAGGTACGATATGGTTAAATCAACTGCTGAAGAAATATTACAGAAAAAGTGGCATTGTGATGCCATGAAAAAATATTTGCCAATACTTGGTGAGTGATATTTTAAAGCCACTCGGCAAGATCAAGGCAGTAAAGTTCTTTATTTTTTAAAGTTATTTTTACAGATGAGGTAATTTTATCGATTTCTTTTCTGTTTAGAAGATATTTATTTTTTGTAATGAAATCAAGTTCTACACCGTAATCCGATGTGGTGTCTAGTAAAAACCATCTTAATCGTTTGATTTTATTCTTCGTAATGCTTATTTCGCAGCTAAACTGGTTTTTTGACCATCTCTGGCAGAGGCGAACGTATTTTGCATTAATATTATTGCTGTTTGCTGTAACCCTCGAAATAATATCTGGCAAAGAAGTCAAAGTACTGTTAAAGCACTTTGGTCTTAGCTCAATGATCAGGTTATTTTTATCGAATAGTTGATAATAGGCAAACATATCCCCTTTATCAGTTTTCTTTATCCATTCTGAAGTTAATGAGAATGTATAATTATGTGCGTTTATAATATTTCTATTTGAGTTATCTTTCTTTTCAGTTGCGTTATTTTTATGATTGGTATCCTTATTAAAGTAACCACTGTAAATAGCAATACTATTTTTAATTTCTGTCTCATAAGAGAATACCCCTGTTATGGCTACAATAAATAAAATTACTGAAATAATCATAGCGGCGAGCTGATTTCTGAGTTTGATAAGGAAAGCTGAGAGAACGAAAGCCATTAATACGATAGCCAGAAACACCAGGGTGTTTTCATAGTCATTTTGCCTGTGAATTTTCAGGTAAAACTGACCAAGTGGCCAGACGGCGAAAAAAAACATACCAAAAACAGCCCCAGGGATGAGCCGAGAATATCGATTATCAGTTGGCCGTATAATAAAGCTAAATACAATAGTGAGAGCAAGTAAAATGACTGTTTGCATCGGATAACGGATATTTGTAATAAATGTTTGTAAGACAGATTCTGCTTTTACGTGCTTGCCAGGTCAATAAGGCATTAACCTGAAAAAAGTGTGCAATAAATATCCCTATCACCATCGTACACCACCAGCAACTGAAATCAGTCTTCTATGTAGGGTTAATGGTGTTTTTTTGGTTCTCGCATAACGTGTTGAAAAATAACAAAAAATAAGTGCTATTTCTGTCGCAAACAGGTCTTGCACTATTTTTAGCAAGCCCTTAAAATACTCACCATCAAAACACGGACAAGCTAACAGGGAATGTGGCCTATCAAAACGCAAATCCACAAAATGCAAACCAGTGCACAGTACAGCA
>JALUTJ010000318.1 GCA_027057985.1 Chromatiales bacterium | reverse complement strand
AATAAACCTCGCATCACTGCGAGGTTTTAAAAATGCGCTTCTGCGCAGGGGAGGAATAACCTAACTAAAAC
Organism: Chromatiales bacterium; assembly: GCA_027057985.1. Classification (GTDB taxonomy): domain Bacteria; phylum Pseudomonadota; class Gammaproteobacteria; order UBA6429; family Thiohalophilaceae; genus JAGLTQ01. The sequence continues at coordinate 10,773 of JALUTJ010000318.1, read as the reverse complement.
TACCTGTATAAACGAAGGAGAAAAATCACTTGCTTAATCAGGTTATCGACACCCCAGCCCCAATCTTTAATAAAATTATCAACCACCCTTAAATTTATCTTATTGAAAATAAAAGGGTTTTTATTCTGTAACAGTATTGTGACATTTACCCGGGCCTGTTCTCCTCTTTAAGCCAGATACAGTTGCCGCCACTCATTTTATCGATACTTTCCAGGCGCGCCTGATGCAGTGCCAGCTCCTCATCACTCGCCCGCAGGACCTTAAGCCGGGAAGTTTCAACCTGCAGGGGGCGTGGTTGACTGACCGCGGTAGATTGCTCGAGGTCATTACTATCGGCCATGCCACCGAGTGACAGCGCCGTCTGGCCACCGGTCATAGCCAGGTAGGTATCGGCCAGGATCTCCGCATCGAGCAGGGCTCCGTGCAGGTCACGCTGTGAATTATCGATATCGTAGCGTTTGCACAGGGCATCGAGGTTGTTTTTCTGCCCCGGATGCATCTTACGCGCCAGCACCAGGGTATCCAGCACCTTGCAGATATTTTCGACATGGTTCTGCTGCTGCCCCAGCAAAGTCAGCTCATGATCGATAAAACCTACATCGAACGGGGCATTGTGAATAACCAGCTCGGCACCCCGGATAAACTGGATAAAATCATCAACAATATCAGCAAAGCGGGGCTTGTCAGCCAGGAATTCGTTACTGATACCGTGAACTTCGAGTGCGCCCTCGTCCACTTCCCGATCCGGATTAATGTACTGGTGATAGCGCTTACCGGTTAAACGACGGTTGACCAGTTCAACACAGCCAATTTCAATAATACGATGGCCCTGACGCGGCTCAAGGCCGGTAGTTTCGGTGTCCAGTACCACCTGACGCATAAGTACTCCCCCTGTTAAGAATTTTTACCCACTATGAACTGGCCAGCATTTCATCGATGCCCTGATTGGCCAGTTGATCGGCAATCTCATTTTCCGGATGCCCACTATGCCCTTTTACCCACTCCCATTCAATATCATGCTCCTGCTGCGCCCGGTCCAGGCGCTGCCAGAGGTCGACATTTTTAACCGGTTTTTTCGCCGCGGTCTTCCAGCCCCGTTTTTTCCAGTTATCCATCCACTCACTGATGCCCTTGAGAACATACTGGGAATCACTGGAAACCCTGACCCTGCACTGACGCTTGAGGCTTTCCAGCGCCTTGATCACGGCCATCAGCTCCATGCGATTATTGGTGGTTTCCCTTTCACCACCGTGCATGCGTTTTTCATGGCCATTAAAGCGCAGCAGAACACCCCAGCCTCCCGGGCCGGGATTTCCACGGCAGGCACCGTCGGTCCAGGCTTCTACAATATCACTCACAATCTTTTCCTGTTCAGGGGTTCAAGCCCGGTGACGACACGCCGCCGAGCACGCCAACGAGGGCGAATCGGCGTCAGGGTCTCAACCCGTTTTCGAGCCACCAGCATATAACCGGCCCCAAGATTTGGCCACAGACGCTGTCCCAGTCTGGTCAAAAAGGCGCTACGCTGGTGCAGTTTCTCATTTTGTAGCGGTAACTGCTGAAAATAGCCACGACGATGAATCACGTCAAAACCCAGCAGCCCCAGCCAGTCCATAATGCGGTAAGCGGAAAAAAACTGCGCATTTTGTGGCAGGGATTGCTTCAATAACGGCAGTTTGCGACAGAGATTCCAGCTACTCAAGGCACTGAAGCTCAGAATGACGACATGGCCTTCCGGGATCAGCACCCTTTCCACTTCACGTAATACCAGGTGTGGATCCACGGCAAAATCAAGCGTATGCGGTAGAATAACGAGGTCAAGGCTGTCACTTTTAACTGGTAAGCGGTCATGATAGGAAACACAGCTAAGCTGTTGATTTAATTCATAATCAATAATAAATCTTGAGGGTACACGGCTATTCTGCAGCCACTTTTCACTCATCTCCCCCAGCTCAGCCACCGGATTGCCGCATTGCAGCAGGTAATAGCCAAAAAGGTTGGGTAGATAGCGATCCAGCAGCTGTTTTTCTGTTTCCGCCAGACGCTGACCGAGTGGAGAAGCGTACCAGTGCTGAAACTGTTGCCAGATCGCAACTTCATCATACACCGGTGGCGATGCAGACAGGTTTTTCTTAAGACCCTGTACAAAATTTGTGAACATATCGTTCCTTATCCTGCCTGGTGGATGAAGTTGGCATTCTGTAGCATAACAGTTGACCGCTTCAGTGTTAATTCATAAGATACACACATAATAAACTGTATCTTATTAAAATTACTAGAAATTTTATAATGCTAAAACGACTCTTTTTCTACCCGGCAGCGCTCGTTTCACTGCTGTTTCTTAATGGCTGTGCCCTTACTTCGGTACAGGATGCGGAGCAATCCTCACTCAACAGTAACAATACCGCTGTCGAAGAGAGTGCCAGTGTCAATGAAGATGAACTTTTTCCCCGCATCAAGCTTGATGCCTGGACCCGGATTCGCAGTGGTTTTGCCCTGCCCGTGGTTGAACACAAACGGATTGATCAACAACTGCGCTGGTATGTCCGTCACCCCGAATACATGAAACGGGTAACAGAGCGTGCCCGCCCTTACCTGCAATATATCGTCAAGACAGTCGAAGAAGCCGGTGTCCCGACCGAAATCGCCCTGCTCCCCATCGTTGAAAGTGCATTTCAGCCCTTTGCCTATTCCCATGGGCGTGCGGCTGGTATCTGGCAATTCATTCCTTCCACCGGCAAGCGCTATGGCCTTAAACAGAACTGGTGGTATGACGGACGCCGTGATGTCTATGCATCGACCCGGGCTGCTATCCGTTTACTAAAGACGTTAAACAAACATTTCAAGGGTGACTGGATGCTGGCCCTTGCTGCCTATAATACCGGTGAAGGCCGGGTTAAGCGTGAGATACGCCGCAACAGGCGCCGTGGTAAGCCAACCGACTTCTTCTCATTGCGGCTGCCAAAAGAAACCCGTGCCTATGTGCCCAAGTTACTGGCACTGAAAAAAATTATTGCTGATCCAGAAGCCTACGGAATTACACTTAATGAAATTCCGGACGAGCCATACCTGAAACAGGTTAAACTCGATTCACAGATCGACCTGGCTCTGGCAGCAGAACTGGCTGAGCTACCTCTCGATGATATCTACCGCCTGAACCCGGGCTATAACCGCTGGGCCACTTCACCCAATGGTCCTTATGACCTTCTTTTACCGGTCGAACAAGTTGAAAAGTTTGAAGCAAAGCTGGCAAAACTTCCTGCGAGTAAACGGATCCGCTGGATTCGCCATCGTGTCCGCAAAGGTGAAACGCTCAGCACCATTGCACAGAAGTTTCATACCAGTATTCGTACCATTAAACGTATTAACCGTTTACGCGGTAAAACCATTCGTGCCGGTCGTGGCCTGACTATCCCTGTCGCCAGCCGTTCACTGCGTGAATATCATCTCAGTGCCGGTCAACGTAAAAGCAAGTTGCAGAACATTCCTCGCAGGGGACGTAAAATCGCGCACATCGTACAGCAGGGTGATACTTTCTGGGATCTCGCCCGCTATCATCGTGTCGGCGTACGTCAACTGGCGAAATGGAACAGCATGGCACCGACCGACCGCCTGCGTGCCGGGCAGCGCCTGGTTATCTGGTCGCGGCGTAATAGCCCGCTTTCATCGGCTGGTGACATCGAACACCTCTCTGCGCCACCAAGAAGAAATATAACCAAGCGTATTGGCTATCGGGTACGTCGTGGTGATTCACTGGCACGTATCTCAAGCAAGTTCCGGGTCAGCATCAGGCAGCTCAAGCGCTGGAATCGCAATCTGCGTAACCGTAGATACCTGCAGCCGGGACAGCGTATTACCCTGTATGTTGATGTAGCACGCCAGTCAGGCAGTTCCTGATTCCAAATTGCTGCGACAAATAGTAGAGCCCTTGCAGATAAACAAACCCTCAGGAGGTAGTAAGCTGTTGTCGATCAAGACCGTGGGCCGCAGGGAGAGCGGCCCTCGAGCCTACAGGGATGTATTCACGGCGTGTCTTGATCGGCAATAGCTGGATTACCTCCAACATACCTGTTTCGAAATTTTATCGTTCTTTAAGCAGAGCAGTAATTAGAATACTTATCGAAGTCTACTTTGTATAGAGGCTGGCCTGTAATAGTGTACGGGTATAGTCCTGCTCAGGTGCGTTGAAGAGTTTCTCGGTAGCACCTCTTTCTACTACCTTACCGTTATGCATAATAATAACATTATGTGCCATGGCACGGATAACGCGCAGATCATGGGTGATAAACAGGTAACTGATATGATGTTTCTGTTGCAGCTTTCTTAGCAGGGTCAGTACCTGTTTCTGCACCGAGACATCAAGTGCGCTGGTTGGTTCATCCAGCAGAATCAGTTCAGGTTCAAGCACGACAACGCGAGCAATCGCAATACGCTGACGTTGTCCACCTGAAAACTCATGTGGATAACGCAACATCATCTCTGCTTCTAATCCAACTTCTTCAAGTACGTGGATAATTTTTTCTTCACGCTGTTTTGCATCAAGCTCAGGAAAATGAATAATCAGACCTTCTTCAATAATCTGCCTGATTGTCATACGTGGTGACAGTGAAGAAAACGGATCCTGGAATACGACCTGTATATTGCGACGTAAAGGTCGTAACTGGCGTTGATTCAGGGCAGTAATATCCTTTCCATTAAGCAGAATCTTTCCACTGCATTCCTGCAGTCTTAGCAGACACATTCCCAGTGTCGATTTACCTGACCCCGACTCACCGACGATACCGAGGGTTTCACCGGCATGCAGGGTAAGAGAAACATCATCAACCGCCTTGATATCAGCGATACGACGATTAAAAAAACCCGCCTTGACCGGGAAGTAACAACGTAACTCCTGCGCCTGCAATAATGGGGTTGCGTCCGCATCAATTTGCAGTTCGGTTACCAGTGTTTCCGGCTGACTGTCCAGCAGCTGACGAGTGTATTCATGTTGTGGATGAGTAAACAGTTCATCGATACTGTTTTGTTCAACCAAATAACCGTCTTTCATGACGCAGACATCATCGGCAAAACGCTTTACCATGTTCAGGTCATGTGTAATCATCAATACCGCCATGGAAAATTCTTTTTGCAGATCTTCAAGCAATTCGATGATCTGAGCCTGTATGGTGACATCGAGTGCCGTGGTGGGTTCGTCGGCAATAAGTAACTTTGGTTCACAGGCCAGCGCCATGGCAATCATGACCCGCTGCCGTTGTCCACCGGATAGCATATGTGGATAGGCATCGATACGTTTGCCAGGCTCAATAATACCGGTACGATCCAGTAAATCGATAACAACTTTACGTGCAGCCTGCTTATCCATACCCCGGTGCAATGACAGCATTTCGGTAAGCTGATCGCCAATGGTATAAAGAGGATTAAGTGCCGTCATCGGTTCCTGGAAGATAATAGCGATATCCTGCCCACGAACCTGGCGGATTTCGCTTTCGGAGCAACGTAATAGATCTTTATCGTTAAAAAGAATCTTTCCTCGAGGATAACGTGTCTGCCTTGCTTCATGTAATCGCAAAATGGAAAGTGCCGTTACCGATTTACCGGAACCGGATTCTCCTACCAGTGCCAGTTTCTGTCCGGGATAGATATCAAAGCTTACACCATGCACTACCTGTGTCAGCGCATCATCGGAAAGACCAAAGGCCACCTCAAGGTTCTGGATGGAAAGTAAAGGGGGTTGCTTATCCACGTCGGGTATCCATGGCTTCGCGCAAAGCCTCGCCAATAAAAATCAATAACATCAGAGTTCCAACCAGCACCAGGAAGGTACTTATCGACAACCACCAGGCTTCGATATTTTCCTTGCCCTGTGATAACAGCTCTCCAAGACTTGGGGTTGAAGGTGGCACACCGAGCCCGAGAAAATCAAGACTGGTCAGGGCGAGAATGGCACCACTGATACGAAATGGCAGAAAGGTTACCACCGGTGTCATACTGTTGGGTAAGAGATGACGGAACATAATGGCGCGGTTGGAGAGACCCAGTGCCCTCGCCGCCTTGACATATTCCATATTACGACCACGCAGGAACTCGGCTCGCACATAATCAGCCAGCCCCATCCAGCCAAAAGCCGAAAGCAGAATAATCAGCAGAAAAATACTTGGCTCGAATAACGAGGCAAAAATAATCAGAAGATAGAGTTCCGGCATGGAACCCCAGATTTCGATCAGGCGCTGAGCAAAAAGATCGATCCTGCCCCCGAAGTAACCCTGTATTGCGCCGGCGATGATACCCAGTAACACACCGATGATGGTCAGTACAAAAGCAAACAGAACCGAGATGCGAAAACCGTAGATCAGGCGCGCCAGCACGTCTCGTCCTCGATCGTCCGTTCCCAGATAGTTTGCCGAGGATGGTGCTGCAGGGTTAGGCTGAAGATTATAATAATTTATCGTATCGTAACTGAACGGGTTAGGTGGATAGATTGCCCAGTTATCTCCCTCAGTAATCAGTTTTTTAACATAGGGATCAACATAGTCTGCCTCGGTTTCAAAATCACCACCAAAGGTCGTTTCCGGATAACTTTTAATAAACGGTGTATAGTAATTACCCTGATAATAGATCAGCAGGGGTTTGTCATTACTCAGCACTTCGGCAAACAGGCTAAAAACAAAAAGAATAATAAATATCCATAAGCTGTAATAGCCTCGCCTGTTTGCGCGAAAACGTTTCCATGCCCGGTTACCCTGAATATATTGCGTTGACTGCATTTTATTTCTCCTGCGATTCAAACTGAATACGCGGATCAACCAGTACGTAACTGAGATCGGTTAACAGTCTGGCGAAAAGACCAAGCAAGGTAAACAGGTAAAGGGTTCCCAGTACCACCGGATAATCTCGACGCATGATGGAGTCATAGGACAGCAGGCCAAGGCCATCAAGTGAGAAAATGGTTTCAATAAGAATACTGCCAGCAAAGAACGCGCCGATAAAAGCACTGGGAAAACCGGTTATCAATGGAATCATGGCATTACGAAAAACATGGCGATATAAAATGGCATTTTCTGTCAACCCCTTTGCGCGGGCCGTCAACACGTATTGCTTGCGTATTTCTTCGATAAAGCTGTTCTTGGTTAAAAGCGTCATTACTGCAAAGCTACCAACCACCAGTGAAATAACCGGTAAAGTGATATGCCATAGATAATCCTTTATCTTGCCAAACCAGCTCAATGTTTCCCAGTTATCCGATGTTAGACCACGCAGAGGAAACAGATCCCAGAAACTGCCACCGCCAAATAAAACCAGCAAAAAGATGCCGAGAACGAAACCGGGGATAGCATAACCGATAAGGATAATAGTACTGCTGACAACATCAAACGTGGTGCCGTCTTTAACCGCCTTGATAATCCCAAGCGGGATACAGGTCAGATAGACCAGGAAAAAGGTCCATAAACCAAGACTGATCGAGACTGGCAACTTGGAAATAATCAATTCCATGACTGACTGCTGGTGATAATAGCTATTACCGAGATCAAAACGAATATAATTTCCAAGCATAGTAAAAAATCGTTCATAAGCGGGTTTATCGAAACCGTACAGGGCATTCAATTCTTCAAGCTTCTCCTTATCCAGCCCGGCATTACCCCGATAGAGTCGCTGTGTCGCACCACTAGCCTCTGTTGTGCCCTGCCCCTGGCTCTGTAGCTGGTGAATCAGCTGCTCGACCGGTCCACCCGGAACAAACTGCGTTACCATAAAGGTCAGCAGCATGACACCAAACAGGGTTGGAATCATCAGTAACAGGCGTTTTAGAATATAACTGAACATTATGGTGTAACCCGTTTCTCTTTTTGCCACCAGGTGCGTAGTGCCCAGCTTTCAGCCGAATAATACAACGGCAGTTTTTCAGGATAGGCAAAGCGATCCCAGTAGGCGATTCGATGCACAGCAATGTACCAGTTTGGAATCAGGTAGTCCTGGTGCAACATCACCCGGTCCAGTGCCCTTGCCGCGGTAACCAGTTGTTTACGATTTTTTGCAAAGACAACAGCATCTATCAGTTTATCCACTACCTTGTTCTTTATACCTATCAGGTTACGTGAACCTTCCTGGTCAGCGGATTTTGAATACCACATATTATACAGTTCATTACCCGGCGACTGTGATTGCGGGTACGATGCTACCATTAGATCAAAATCAAAAGTGCGCATGCGGCGAATATAGAGTGACAGATCAACGGTACGGTAGCGCAGAATAATGCCAAGTTTCTTCAGGTTGTAGGCAAAAGGTGCCAGAATGCGTTCAAAACCTTTTTGTGCCAGCAGCACATCAAACTCGAAGCGTTGTCCGTTTTTATTCTGCAACACACCATCCCTGATAAACCAGCCTGCCTGTTTCAGTAAGCGCATGGCTTTTACCAGGTTGCGTCGCAGGTCACCGGGCTGCCCGGTTGAAGGTGGTTTCCATACACTGTTAAAAACCTCGGGGGATAACTGATTACGAAACTGATTCAACAGTTCAAGTTCATCTCCCTGCGGTAAACCCGATGAAGCCAGTTCGCTGTTACTAAAGTAACTGTCACAACGTGTGTACTGGTTGTAAAAAAGCATGCGGTTAGACCAGGAAAAATCAAATGCCAGGCTCAATGCACGCCTTACTCGCTTATCTTTAAAAAGTAGACGCCGGATATTGAAAACAAAACCCTGCATTCCAGCATTATTATGATGCTTGAGTTCAGACTTGATGATTTTACCGCTATCGAATTTATCCCCCACGTAATCACGGGCCCACTGCTTTGAATGATTAACCAGGATAAAGTCAAACTCACCGGCCTTGAGTGCCTCCAGCATTACCGTACTGTCCTTGTAATACTTGTACTCGACAGTATCAAAGTTAAACATGCCACGACGAACCGGCAGATCCTTTGCCCAGTATGAGGGGTTTCGCTGGTAGATAATATTTTTACCCAGGGTATATTTTTTGATAGTGTAGGGGCCGCTGCCAATCGGAACCTTGCGGGAAAGTTTGTCAAAAGATTCTCCCGAGACCCATTTATGTGAAAAAACCGGTATCTGCGCTGCGATAAGATGTAACTCTGGATTCTTACGCACGAAATCGAAGCGGATAGTACGCCTGTCGACAACAACTGCCTGCTTGATATCGGCCCAGTAGAAGCGATAGCGCGGATGGCCTTTCTTGCTGCGAATGGTATCGAAGGATATTTTGACATCTTCAGCCAGCACCGGGCTACCATCAGAAAAACGTGCCCGTGGATCAAGTCTGAAAGTGACCGACATTTTATCCCTGGCAAGCTCGATATCATTGGCCAGCAGGCCATACAGGCTGTAGGGTTCATCTTCACTCTGAACCATCAGGGTTTCAAACACGAGTTCACCCAGCCCATCAACTGAAACCCCTTTTAGAATATACGGATTCAGGCTATCAAAATTACCAAATCCCGGCAGAATAATCTTACCGCCTTTTTTTGCATCGGGATTGACGTAGTCAAAATGGGAAAAACCGGGCTTGTATTTCGGGGTATAACCCAGCGCGATCGCCGGCGCCGCCCAACTGGATGCCAGAGGCAGAAATAGCAGGCAAAAAACAAGCAGTTTTTCCAGGTATCGCACAAATCTCATCCTGTCCGTTGGGTAATATTTTTATTTTTCCAGTCAATATCATACCTTAATTTGGCTGGACTGAGTATAATTCCCTGACAGGTATACGGCTCTGCTCCCGAACCGGGTTTTGGGTCACAAACACGACTTTTAAACTACCGGCTAAAGCATTATGATTAGCCGGGAAACAATAATATAAACAGGATTTCACAGAGGAATACATTATGGGTTTTTTACAGGGTAAACGTGCGCTTATTGTTGGTCTCGCCAGTAACCGATCTATCGCCTGGGGTATCGCGCAGGCCATGCACCGCGAAGGGGCTGAACTCGCCTTTACCTTCCAGAATGACAAGCTGCAGGATCGGGTTGCCAAGATGGCAGCCGAGCTCGACTCCGACATCGTTGTTCCCTGTGATGTCAGCAGTGATGAGCAAATCGAAAATGTCTTCACCGAGCTGGATAACTACTGGGACTCGCTGGATATCATTATTCACTCGGTTGCCTTTGCCCCGCGTAATGAACTCGAAGGTGACTACCTCGACAATGTTACTCGTGATGGTTTCCGCACAGCCCATGAAATCAGCTCCTACAGCTTTGCGGCACTGGCCAAGGCGGGTCGTAATATGATGGAAGGCCGTGATGGCGCCCTCCTCACGCTCAGCTACCTCGGTGCCGAGCGTGCCATGCCAAACTACAATGTCATGGGTCTTGCCAAGGCCAGCCTCGAGGCCAATGTCCGCTACATGGCACAAAGCCTGGGACCCGATGGTATTCGCGTCAACGGTATCTCGGCTGGTCCTATTCGTACCCTTGCCGCTGCGGGTATCAGCAACTTCCGCAAAATGCTGGATGAAGTGGAAAACTCGGCTCCATTACGCCGTAATGTCACTATCGAAGATGTGGGCAATACTGCGGCCTTCCTGTGTTCTGATCTGGCTGCAGGTATTACCGGTGAAATCACCTATGTCGATGCCGGTTATAACACCATTGGAATGCGACCTCTGGATGCAGAATAAAGTATTTCTCTATTAGCGACCGTCGATTGCCAGGACGGCAATCGACGAGCGGCCAGGGATGGTGCATAGCGTATCGTGAATCGAGATTTTCCGAATGAATGTCCGGTAATAAAAGACCACGAAAATAATTTGTCGGCTCCTTTACT
>JALUTJ010000317.1 GCA_027057985.1 Chromatiales bacterium | reverse complement strand
ATACCGGAACACCAATGTTCTCACTGGATATGGTGATCAGTGTTCCGGCCGATAGCTCGGTACGGGCGCTGCGGGATGAGTTCCTGGTATTCTGTGATGATCTCAATCTCGATGCTTCACTGGAAAGCAAGCGACTGGATCATTAACCTTGTGTTAACGGAGTAGTAATGAAGTTAAGCAGTACAGAATTTAGAAACTGGAAAAATAAAAGTATCACCCTGCTGGGAATGTCGGGTGTGGGCAAGACTCGGCTTTCCAATATGTTGCCCAGCGACGACTGGTTTCATTTTTCCGGTGACTACCGTATCGGTACACATTACCTGGATGAGCCTATCCTCGATAATATCAAGAAGCAGGCGATGCAGGTACCTTTTCTGCGTGAGCTATTGCGCTCAGATTCCATATATATACAGAACAATATCACGGTGAATAACCTGCAACCGGTTTCCAGCTTCCTCGGTAAACTCGGTGACCCGGAAAAAGGCGGCCTGCCACTGGAAGAATTCAAGCACCGCCAGGAACTTCATCGCCAGGCTGAAATCAATACCATGCGTGATGTCCCTGCTTTTATTAACAAGGCACATGAGCTCTATGACTACCGCCACTTTATCAATGATGCTGGTGGCAGTGTCTGTGAGCTCGATGATGAAGAAACCCTGGAGATCCTGGCTCAACATACCCTGATCCTGTATATCAAGGCGACAGAGAAAAATGAGAAGGAACTGATTCAGCGTGCTGAGTCTGATCCCAAGCCGCTGTATTACCGCGAGGCTTTTCTCGATGAACAACTGGGCATCTATATGCAGGAAAATAATCTGCAATATGTTGCCATGATCGACCCGGATGAATTTGTGCGCTGGATTTTTCCAAAGCTGTTTTATTCACGCATCCCGCGTTATGATGCTATCGCAGAGAAATATGGTTATAGCATCAGTACCGATGAACTTGCTCAGGTTAAAAATGCGGATGAATTAATGAACCTGATCGAACTTGCTATTAAACGAAAATAAACGGTAACAATAATGCCACTGGTTGCAAACTCGACATTACCTACCTTTGAACGGCTGCGTGCTGAAGGCGAAACCGTGCTCAACCGCGAGAATGCGCTGAAGCAGGATATTCGCGAACTGCATATCGGCCTGCTCAATATGATGCCGGATGCCGCCCTGTCTGCCACCGAGCGACAGTTTTTCCGTCTTGTCGGGGAAAGTAATTCTATCGCCCAGTTCTATATGCATCCCTTTACCCTTGATGAGCTGCCACGCAGTGAACAGGGGCGCGCCCACGTGCAGGAATTTTATGAAAGCTTTGATGCGATAAAAGAACAGGGACTCGATGCGCTGATTATTACCGGGGCAAATGTCACCGGCCCGGAACTTTCAAAAGAACCTTTCTGGGAACCGCTGATTGAAGTCATTGACTGGGCCTATGAAAATGTGACCTCAACCCTGTGTTCCTGCCTGGCAACACATGCGGTTATGGAGTTCCGTTACCAGCAAAAACGTCGCCCGCTCGGTTTCAAGCGCTGGGGCGTGTATTCACACTATGTTACCAATCGCCTGCACCCGCTGGTAAACGGGGTAAACACCCGCTTCGACGTGCCCCACTCGCGTTATAACCAGGTGGATCACAGCCAGTTTGAAGAGGCAGGTCTGACCGTGCTCGCACGCAGTGAAGAGGCCGATGTTCATCTTGCCGTGAGTGAAGATCTGTTCCGTATTGTTTTCTTTCAGGGCCACCCGGAATACGACATCATTAGCCTGCTCAAGGAATACAAGCGTGAAGTACTCCGTTTTTTTAATAATGAACGAGAAGATTACCCCCCCTTCCCGGAAAATTATTTTTCCCTGCAGTCACAGGAAATCCTGAACGAGTACTGTAATCTTTTAATCCGCGCCCGGCAACAGGGGGAAGAACTGCCCGAGTTTCCTGAACAGTTAATCAGCACCAGCCTGCATAACACCTGGCATGATACCGCCGAGGCAATTATCAATAACTGGATAGGCAAGGTTTACCAGCTAACCAATATCGATCGCAAGAAACCCTTCGAGGACGGGGTTGATATCGATGATCCGCTTAATATGCGTAAGTAGGAAATTTTTTCAGCTATACTTGATGTGCCTGCTAATAACATTAAGGATAATACTATCTTATGCTGCACTTTATCGCTCGAACACTGTGGCTATTCTGGAGCTGGATTGAACTGACTCTGTTTACACTGTTTCTTTATACCCTGGCCTGGTTGCCCCGCAAGCTGACAAACCGTTTTTATACCCGCCTGTTTTACAGCTGGTGCCGTGTCTTTGTCCGTGCCCTTGGTGTCGTTCTGCGACTGCATGAAAAAAATATTCAACCCTTACCGAAACAATATATCCTGGTGGCCAACCATCCTTCTGCTTTTGAAGATATTGGTATCCCGGCACTGTTCCCGGTTTACCCACTTGCCAAGATGGGTGTCAAAAGCTGGTTCCTGGTGGGAAAGATCAGTGAAGCTGCCGGCACTCTGTTTGTTAAACGTGATGATCCGGCATCGCGTCGTGCGGTAAAAGAACAGATTATTGCTGCGGTGGAAGAAGGGAAAAACGTGGTAATCTTCCCTGAAGGTGGCTGCAAGGGGCGGCGTATCTATAAACGCTTTCATTATGGCGCTTTCGATATTTCACTGCGCACCGGTGTGCCCATCCTGCCGGTTTTCCTGCACTATGAAATGCAGGACCGCTTTGAATGGCGCGATCCGCAGACTCTGATCGACAAATTCTGGCACTTCATGACCGCGCAGAACAACCATGCCAATTATTATGTTTACGATGCAATAAATCCAACAGATTTTAGTGATGAGAAGGAATATTCAGAATATGTACTAAAGCAGTTCCTGCAATGGCAACAACGGTACCTGGATTAGAAATTTACTCTGCTGCGAGCAGCCGGGTTACTGTACTAATGAAATCATTTACCTCGATTGGCTTGGAGATATAATCAACGAAGCCTGATTTCGTCGCTCTATCAACATCATGTTGCATGGCGTTTGCGCTTACAGCTACTACCTTGATGTCTCTGTATTCATCAGAGTTTTCAAGAATCTTTTTCACTGCGTAACCATCCATTTCTGGAAGGTTGATATCCAGTAAAATCAGATCTGGAATCACATGCTTCAGCATATCAAGCCCTAAAGATGGTTTGCTCGCGGTATATAATTCAATATTGGAGTATAGTTTAAAGATATTTTCAACCACTTTAAGGTTTGAAGGGTTATCTTCAATATATAAAATCTTTTTTACGCCCTCAAAAGGTAAAACCTCATGTTTTGAGTCTGGAAGTATTTTCCTATTAAATGGCTCGGGTGATTTTTCTTCAATTCTTTCCAGCGGGAACTCAACCCAGAAAACACTACCTATACCAAACTCACTTTTAAAGCCGATTTCTCCCTGCATTCTTTCAACAAGTGCTTTGGTGATAACCAGACCAACACCCACGCCGTCTACTACATTTTGATCAATATCCAGTCGCTCAAAAGGAGTAAACAGTTTTTCCTGCTTATTTTCCTGAATACCTTGCCCCGTATCCTTGATACACATACGTATATTATTATCATGCAACTCGAAAAAAATAA
>JALUTJ010000316.1 GCA_027057985.1 Chromatiales bacterium | reverse complement strand
CAGAAATTTTTCTCTGTATCGATGATAGGCGGGGAGGCTGTTCCGAATACTGTTATATGGAAGTCGAAAACCTGCGAAATATCGGCAAGACAATTAAAAGCCACAAGTGTGAAAGCACCTGTTGATAATCTTTTTAACACCTCATTATTACTGCAAAGAAAAATAAAAATATTTACGGATATTTTTCTCGTAAAACATTATTCGCGACGCGCTATGTATAATCCCTGGCCGCTCGACGATTTCATCCCTGAAATAGACGGTCGCTCATAACATTTTGCTGCAATATATCCTGTTATGAGCAACAAATAAAACTTTGTGTTCTCTGTGTCTTTGCGGTGCAAAAGTCGTAGGTCGGCTCAAGCGAAGCGGAGCCGACAAATAAAATGTTGGCTCCGTCGCCTTGCTCCTTGAATCGATCTACGACTACAGGTTTATTTTTTAACGAAATCCGCCGGATTGGCCGCCGCAGTGCAATCGATACTGAAATGCTGTGGCGGTTCATCTTCCAGCGCCAGCGCGGTGAGCTTGCCACCCCAGACACAGCCGGTATCCAGGGCAAAGATATTTTCCTTTTTTACCAGCCCCAGCGTGGACCAGTGACCAAAAACAATCTGATCCTGTTTTGTTTTTCTTGTCTCGATGGCAAACCAGGGCGCCATGTTTTCCGGCGCTGTGCCGGGTGCGCCATTATTGCTAAAATCCAGCACACCTTCTTCATTACAGTAACGCATGCGGGTAAAGCTGTTACAGATAAAACGCAGGCGATCAAAACCTGTCAATTCATCCTGCCATTTATCGGGTTGGTTACCGTACATATTAAAAATAAAATCCCGGTACTGTTCACCCTGCAATACCGCTTCGAGTTCACGGGCATGCGTCTGTGCCTGATATAAATTCCAGTGCGGATAAATACCGGCATGAACAAGCGTGTAACCGAGTACAGGGTCATGATGTAACAGCGGCTGCTGTCGCAGCCAGTATAAGAGTTCCTCACTGTCACCGGCGTTAAGTATGTCTTTCAGGCCCTGGTCGTTAGTGGACTTGTGTTCCTCGGCAATGGCGAGCAGATGCAGATCATGATTTCCAAGCACGGTAATAGCGCGATCGCCAAGCGATTTTACAAAACGTAAACTCTGGAGCGACTCCGGGCCGCGATTAACCAGGTCACCGGCAAACCAGAGCGTATCGCTGGCAGGATCAAAATGAATTTTTTCAAGTAACTGTTGCAGGGCACTGTAACAGCCCTGCAGGTCACCAATGGCATATGTGGTCATACCATTAGTTTCCTTCAAGCTGTCTCGGCTGGCAAGTCTTTAATGCAGGGTATTGGGTACGGAAAGGGTAAACGGTGCAATCGGTGTTTCAAACTCGGTACCGTCGTCAGCCAGCATATGGTAGCTACCATACATGCTGCCAATCGGTGTTTCCAGCACGGTACCGCTGGTATAACGGAAACCATCGCCGGGCTTGAGATAGGGCTGTTCTCCAACTACGCCTTCACCTTCGACTTCCTGGACCTTGCCATCGGCATCGGTGATATACCAGTGACGGCTCAACAGCTTGGCCGGAACCTCGCCGTGGTTTTCAATGGTAATGGTGTAGGAAAAAACATAGCGATGTTCTTCCGGATCAGACTGTTCTTCAACGTAACTGGTCTGAACTTCGACACGTGTGTCGTAAACGGGATTTTTTTCTGACATAAGCATTCTTTACTGGTTGATGGTTTGCGGTCGTTCGTTATGACGATGTTTATTCACATAATCGATCGCGGTAATGACCGCGTTTTCAACTATCTCGACATTCTGTTCCCGTTCCTCGGTGGTCATATAAAAAACCATGTCCACGTTGTGACGGACGTAGCGGGCAGGAAGCTGGTTCAGTGCCACGCAGGCAATATCGCCAAGGTAATCTTCCTCTTTTTCCAGCTCGCCATTATTCAGGCGTTGCTGGATTTCTTTCATTACCATGTCTTCAAAATAATTATGAATATCAAACGGCATAAATCTTACCTTTACATACGTAGCTGACCGGTGGGTTGCTCCTGCTCATCGATGAGATTTTCCCGGAGTAACCACTGGCGTGCATCTTCCGCGTCCTCTTCAAACCAGGCTTTTGCCGAGCCCAGGCGGAAGGTGTAACCCCAGCTGTCCATATCTTCCATCATTGTATCGGCAGAGCAGCCAGAAAGTTTAGCGCCGAGTAGAATTTGCAGGTAACAGACTGCGTTTTCCTCGTCGTAATCCCCCCCGGCATCGGTATCTAACTGCACCCGACGCGCCCTGTCCAGACAGATGAAATGGCAGGCCTCGTGCAGTGCAGAATGCACCGGCGTATCAGCGCGTACATAGAGGCGATTCTCTACCAGCCCGGCCTCGGAATCACCCCAGAAACTACCTGGAATCGCCTCGTTATCGGCGACAGTGACCACTTTGAGTGTATAAATTTTAAGCAGATCCTGCAGGGCTGTGGCAGGTAAATCGGCAACAGTGAGCATAATATTCTCCGCTTCTGGCTCAGGTATCAGAAACCGTTTTTTAGCATATCCCGGGGAAGAGGTTTAGTCTTTAACAAAACGAATCCGTACCCGGTTACCGGGATATATCCGATCCGGGTTTCTGATTTTACTGAGGCGGGCAAGTTCAGGGTAACGGAAGGGATCGTGGACGTACTTTTTGGCAATGGCCCAGAGGGTATCGCCCTTGACCACGATATGCACCACTTCGCGCACCGTTTTCGGCTTAGGTTTTCTTTCTTTCGCGCTGGGCGTTGTTTCTGTTTTTGCAGGCGCAGGTTCGGCGATATTATTCTTTTCCGCTACCTGTTTCGTTTCCACTTTTTCGACAGTAGCGGATTTTTCCTCTATGACCGCTTCATTATTCTGGGCAGGTTGTTCGCGGCTAATATTCGCCTCTGCTTCTGTAACACCTGCTTCATTCTCTGTCGTTTCTTCTTTGCCTTTTGCCGGCTCTGGCTCATGCACGGTAATCAGGATTTCATTATGGCGATGTTCGATATTGGCGAGGTAATTTTTTCTGATTTCTGTTTCTGGATCAGTTGCCGGCGTTGCCGCGTTTGTCGTTACAGCGAGTTTCTCTTCTTTACTTGTTGTTATGCTTTCGGTTTCAGTTTCGGTTTCACTTGCTTCACTGTCAGTCGGCTCGATAACAGCGGCTGTATCTTCGCTGGCTGGCTGGGCGTCAGTCTCGTCGGGGCTGTCTATATGAGTATAAACCGGTGTGGCAGGTTTAAAGCTATTGTTAAATAGCAGGTACAGGCCGCCCGAAATGGCAGAAATAAACACTAATAACACGACCAGTAGCAAAAAGCCGCCACTACTTTGCTCTTCATCATTATTCAAAGCACTATCGTTATGATACGCGGGTGCGGTGGTTTCTGGTGGTGGCGAAGACGATTTTGCCGGGGGTGCGGTTGCTGCTGTTGTCTTTTTTTCAGGCCGGGCCGGACGGACTGTCGTTACAGCTTTTGCCGCTTCTGCGGTACGACCAGCATTATGGTCGGGATCAGGAACAGGGCGGGCCGGCTTTTCCCTGTTTAATGCAGAAGGGGTCGTGGTTGAATGAGAAACGACAGCAGGTTTAAGCGTGTTTGTCGGTT
>JALUTJ010000315.1 GCA_027057985.1 Chromatiales bacterium | reverse complement strand
TTCTTCAACGGCGACCGTTTTATGATGATCGATGCGGTTTACGCACCAATTTTCCGCTACCACAAGTTCTTTCTCAACTATAAAGACCATGGCCTCTGCGCTGATGCCGAAAAAATTGGCAAATGGGGTGATGCCCTGCTGCAACGGCCCTCGGTACAAAATGCCATCCCGGAAGACTACAATGAACGCCTGATTCGTTTTATCAAGAGCAAGGAATCCATTATCAGTAAAACCCTGGACTAAGACTTGACCGATAAACAACAACAGGAAGACCTGCTGGCGATAATCAACCTGCTGGCAGGCGCGGCTCAGGCCGGGGCAAAGGGCATTGTCGCCCAGGCAGCATTAAACGTGGTACTGGCATCCGAAGCCGTGGTGCGCTCAAGACAGATGGAGCTGGACCAGGCAATACAGGATGAAGCCATGAGTGCACTTAATGATGCGCAAAATGCCCTGTACCAGGCTTCGAACGTGGAAGGCGCCATGGATGAGGCGCGTGACGATATTCTTAAAAATAAACAACGGGTATACGACCCCTATAAAAAATAATGCGACTTTCTTCATTATCGTTTACACAACATGTTTACCTGCTTACCCTGATAGCCCTGGTTACCCGTTTTATCCTGCTCTGGCCGATTGATCTCAATGATGATGAAGCCTATTACTGGATGTGGACGCAGATGCCGAGCCTGTCCTATTTTGATAACACCCCGGGTGCAAGCTGGTTTCTTCTACCCTTTACAACTCTTTTTGGTAATGATGCCTGGGTCATACGAACAATTACCGCCTTAACTGGCGTTTTTACCGCAGTGGCTATTACCCTGGCAGCGAGCAGTTACGATCCCGGCCTGACAGAAAAACAGCGTATCCGTATCCTGTGGTTGAGCAGCCTGAGTGTCATGGTGTTTGCCCTTACCGTGGTATGGACACCTGATGCGCCTTTATTACTCTTTACCTCGCTGGCACTATGGCAGTTGTTTAAGGCACTCGATAATGGCAGTGCAAAGGCCTGGATCTGGAGCGGCATCTTTCTCGCACTGGCCCTGCTGGCCAAGGCCAATACCGGTGTATATATCGCGGTTATCGGTTTATGGTTTGTATTTAAAGCTGGTGCCCGGCAGCAGTTAAAGACCCCCTGGCCGTGGATTGCCTTTTTTATTGTTCTGCTGGCACTGTTACCAGTGATTATCTGGAACATGCAGAATGACTGGGCTTTTCTTAAATTTCAGGGCATCCATATTTTTGCCCCAGAGCCTGTTCAGGGTGAAAAAGCAGCCCCCATCCATATTCAACTTGACCAGGTATTACTACTCGCCGTTTCCTACCTGATAGCAGCCGGCCCTGCCATGGTCAAAGCCTTTGCACTTTTTATTCGCCTTTACCGGGAAAGACAATTCAGCCTGCGCCAGAATTTTGCCTATAGCCTGGCCTTTATTACCACCGGCCTGTTTGTTGTTGTCAGCCTGTATAAACCTTTTGGTGCCAACTGGGCTATTTTAAGTATGCTGGTGCTTTTTATTGTTGGTATTACAGAGCTGGTAAAGTCTTCAAAACGCTGGATATGGGGCCAGGCAGCAATGGTGATACCGGTGCTGTTATTATTGCTGGCATTAAATTTTATTCCTGCCACTGTTAACAAGGCCTATAACTGGCGCAAAAGCCTGGTCTGGCCGCAGATGTACCAGACTATGCTGAATGAACAGAAGAAGTTGCCTGCCAATACCCTGCTCGCTGCCGATAATTACCAGGATGCCTCACAACTGGCCTATTATGAACGTAATCGCTGGTCAAGCCTGCCATACCAGCATGCCGTACCAGCACTTAACATGGTAGGGCGTTCTAATCACTACGCCCATGCCTGGATGGAAGATACTTACCGCGGCTATAATATGCTGGTTTTCCTGTCGGATAAAAACCTGTCACTCATCAAACCGAATTTCTGTCATGTCCGGGTTATCGGCAAGTACAGCTCTGAATACCTTGGACAGTCTTTCCCAACTTATTATCTTGTCTATGGTGAAAAATTTCTTGGTCGTCCCGACATTCGTAAACGCCGTAAACTGAATTTCGATCGTTCGATCTGCAGGGATTAAATGTCGTGTTCCGGTTTATGCCTGTAAAACATGGCAAGGTATAAAAGCAGGGCCACGGTAGTTATCATAAAACCGGAAATAATAATATCACTAAAAAAGTGCCCGCCCTGCATTACCCGTACCATCCCCACCAGTAAGCCACCGCCGTAAGCCAGCAAGAGGAAAAGTTTTCTTTTTAAACCGTGAAACAACATTGCCACAGCAACGAAAAAATACAACGCCGTTGGATGGCCAGAATAAAACGAGCAGTTAATATCACATTGATCGGTGACGACATAAGCCGGGGTAAATGTTTTTGTACCACCGAATTCAGTAATCTGGTTAGGTCGGGCACGATCAAAGTTATCCTTGAACAAAGCCGTGACCATACCGGGGCCGATAACGAAGACCAGCAACAGAAAAAGATAGCTGCGTGTATTCAACCCCAGCAAAGATCGCTTTAAGCGCCAGCTTGCCAGTAAGAGAATAATAATTCCTGCAAGGGTAAAGCTACTCACATAGGGAATGGCATGATAGATAAACAGATTGAAGCGGTTCGTTTGCAGGTAAAAACCTTTTTCCGGATCATAAAAAAGGGATGAAACCCACAGATCGAGCTGGGGAAATAAATAAAATAACAGTGAAACGAGAAAGAAAAGGAAAAAGTAAATCGGCAGCAATCGTTTCATAATTATTTTTCTAAGTAGCAAGCGAGAAACGATTATAAGCATTGCCTGCCTCAAAAAGCAAAAAGGCGGTATTCAATACCGCCTTTTTTATTACCATACTGTACTGGCTTTATACCGCGCGGGGCAGACCGATTTCCAGTCCGCTACCAGCCCAGGCAATCATGCCGCCACGCAGGTTCAGTACATTATCAAAGCCCTGCTGCTGCAGGAACATGCAGGCCTGTGCCGAACGAGCACCGCTGCGGCAGACAAAGACCAGGGTTTCATCACGTTTGAATTCGTTCATACGCAGAGGAATCAGGTGCATGGGCATGGCTTCGGCACCCGGAATGATACCTGAATTGAGCTCGGCTGGCTGACGAATATCAATCACGCGTAATTTATCGCCCTGCTCTAATGACTGCGCCAGTTCGGTCACTTCAATTTCTTTAATCAGACTCATCTTTGTCTCTCTCGAAAATAATAACAAAGCGCAGTATATTAGCTAAAACTGATATTTCAAGCCCCCGACGTTGCATTCCTTGTGCGAAATCACACAAATCGACGATTTTGGCTGATTTCAGGTAAAATACCCCAACTTTTGTGATATTTAACGGGTCAATCATGGTCAGTCGCCAGTACAGCAATAAACGTGAAGAGCGCTATCGCAATGCCATGCGCCGCTACAACAAGGATCGGCAGCGAAATGTCATGGCCAGACCCGGTGTGCATGACTTCATCCTCGTGCTGGATCACCTCCAGGCCGGCTTCAATGTGCCGAAAATCTTCCGCTCTGCCGAGGCCATGGGCGCTCACGAGATACACCTTATTAATATCGATGCCTTCGATCCGGCTCCGGCCAAGGGCGCTTTTCGTA
>JALUTJ010000314.1 GCA_027057985.1 Chromatiales bacterium | reverse complement strand
GCATGGTATCGTGTTCAATACCCTGCATGTGAATATCATAGTTAGCCAGCACGTTCATATCATATTTGAGATTCTGACCCAGCTTGCACTGATCTTTATCCTCCAGCAGGGGTTTCAGCTTTTCCAGCACCGTAGAGCGATCCAGCTGTTGCGGTGCACCTTCATAGTCATGCGCCAGCGGCACATAGGCCGCTTTACCTTCTTTTACCGCGAAAGAGAGGCCAACAATTTCTGCCTGCATGTAATCCAGGCTGGTGGTTTCAAGATCGAAACTGAAACAATCTGCCTTTGTTAACTGCTTTAGCCATTGATCAAAATCGTTTTGTTTGAAGATGGTGTCGTACTGCACCTCGGGTTGTTCCGGTTTCTCCTCTTCCCCGGCATCAGCCTGTTGTCCATTCTGCGCTTCAGCCAGCCAGGTCTTGAATTCCAGCCGGGTAAACAGTTCGGTCAGCCTGTCATTATCAGCCGGTTGCCGCAGCAGGGTTTCCGGGGTCTGATCCAGTGGCACATCACAGCGGATAGTCACCAGCTCGCGCGAAAGGGGCAGTTTTGGCAGGAATTCCCGCAGGTTTTCACCTACCTTGCCCTTGATTTCATCCGCATGTTCGATAATGCCATCGAGTGATCCATACTGCTCCAGCCACTTTACTGCGGTTTTTGGTCCCACCTTGGGCACACCGGGGATATTATCCGCCGTATCGCCAATCAGGGTCAGGTAGTCGATAATCAGCTCCGGTGGCACACCAAATTTTTCCCTGACTCCTTCTTCATCCATATAGTGCTCGGTCATGGTATTCACCAGGCTGACATGCCTGTTCACCAGTTGCGCCATGTCCTTGTCTCCGGTAGAGATCAGGGTATCCATGCCTTTCTCACTGGCCTGTTTTGCCAGTGTACCGATGACGTCATCGGCTTCCACCCCTTCCACGCACAGAAGTGGCAGCCCCATGGCCTTGATCACTTCATGCACCGGCTCAATCTGCACCCGCAGATCATCCGGCATTGGCGGACGATGTGCCTTGTATTCCTCGTACAGGTCATTGCGGAAAGTCTTGCCCCTGGCATCAAAAACCACGGCGATATGCTCCGGATCGTAATCCTTGAGCAGGCGCCGTATCATATTGACCACGCCGTATACCGTACCGGTTGGCTCACCTCGGGAATTACTGAAGCCCGGCATGGCATGATAGGCGCGAAACAGATAGGATGATCCATCAACGAGAACGAACGGTTTAGTGGTTTTTTTTGACATATACTTGATATTAAGGCTTGTTAGAAAAGGATACGGTTTATTTTACGTGAACTCGGCCCGAAGTGCCCGACTTTCCGGCTGTAATAGTCGTTTCGGTTAATAGTAATATTTCTGGTGAGGTATTATGGAAGACAAATCAACACACCCCGGCATGAATCCCATCAATGATTCCATGCTCAGCCGTGAGTCCTGGAAAATTTTCCAGATCATGGCCGAGTTCGTGGAAGGCTTTGAGCGCATGGCCCGGGTCAAACCCTCCGTGAGTATCTTCGGCTCGGCGCGTACCTCGCCGGATCACCCCTATTACCAGCTTACCATCGATATTGCGCGTGAGCTTTCCGATGCCGGCTTCTCCGTCGTCAGCGGTGGCGGCCCCGGTATTATGGAAGCGGCCAACAAGGGTGCCTATGAAGGTAAGTCACCCAGTATCGGCCTCAATATCCAGTTACCACACGAACAAAGCGGTAATCCCTACCAGGATATTTCGCTGTCATTCAAACATTTCTTTTCCCGCAAGGTCATGTTTGTAAAATATGCCTCGGCCTACGTGGTGATGCCCGGTGGTTTTGGTACACTGGATGAACTGGCGGAAATCCTGACCCTGGTGCAGACCCGCAAGACCCGGCGTATCCCGATTATCCTGGTACACCGACCCTTCTGGCAGGGCCTGCTGGACTGGTTTGCCACCACCATGGTGGATGAAAAAGTTATTAACCCGGAAGATCTGGATCTGGTGCAGATTATCGATGAGCCAAAAGACATCGTTAATGCCATCTTTAAACATTATGAAACCTGCGGCTTTGAACCTTCCGCAGAAGAAACCGAAATACTACTGGAACTGTAAGGAATCCTTTATGTCGTCTACAAGCTTAACCATTGTTTTATCTCTATTCCTGCTGGTTTCAGGCAGCTATGCCGCAAGTGATATTCCACCACCTCCCAGCGGCGCCACCCGCCAGCAACAGGCAGCGGCACCAGCCGAGGTACCCACGCTACCGGATGAAAATGAAGCCGATGACAGCCGTAATATTCCACAACCGGAAGTTCGCATTATTCGTAAAAAAGAAACCACCATCGAAGAATACCGGGTAAATGGTCGCCTGCGTTATGTAAAAATCACGCCTTCTGTCGGTAAACCGTATTACATGGTAGATATGGATGGCGATGGCTCGGTTGAAACCCGCTATAACGATCTCGATAACCCACCGATCAATCAGTGGATCCTGATGCGCTGGTAAACCGCTTTTTCCATGTCTGTTTACACCCGCGTTAGTGATAGCGACTTTGTCTCACTGCTTGAACATTATGCCCTCGGTGACTTTATTGCCGCTGAGGGTATAAAAGACGGTATTGAAAATACCAATTATTTTGTACATAGCAGCAAGGGCACGTTTGTTTTTACCCTGTTCGAAAGCCTGGATGCTGAAGCACTCGCCCTTTATATCCGGCTACTGCAAACCCTTTCAGAAAATCATTTTCCCTGCCCAATGCCTTGCGCGAACCCGCAGGGAGAGGTAATAGGTGAATACCACGATCGCCCATTTATCTTTGCCACCCGCCTGCAGGGAAAACCGGTACGGCAGGTTCAGTCTCATCATATCAGTGCTATTGCCACTGCGCTGGCGCAACTGCATAGCACCTGTTTTCCTTTTTCTGATATGCAGCAGGCGCAACTAAGAAACAGGCGCGGAGATGCCTGGCGGAAAGAAGTGGCACAAAAGGTTGTGCCTGCACTTGATCATCAACAGGCCGAGTTGCTTAAAACCGAGTTGCAAATTTATAGCCAGCTCGATACCACCAATTTACCACATGGCATTATTCATGCTGACCTTTTTAAAGATAATGCCCTGTTTGAAAAAGAAACTCTCAGCGGTGTTATCGATTTTTATGATGCCTGTTACGCACCCTATATTTACGATATTGCCATTACTCTAAATGCCTGGTGTAGCCACAAAGATGGCTCGCCGGATGAACAGGGGCAACAGACTTTTCTCAGGGCCTACCAGACAATTCGTCCCCTGACCCAGCCTGAAGTCAGGGCCCTGCCTATTATGTTACGCATGGCCGCAACACGATTCTGGCTCTCGCGGCTCGAGGCTATACAAACCCGGCGAGCAGGTGAAATCACGCACATCAAGGATCCCGCTGAATACCAGGCGATATTAGCGGCGCATATCTGGCAGCAAACAGTAGAGATGGAAAGAAGCTGCGATTAATTTAAACGTTTATAAAACATCATCCTCTTCAGGTGCAATGTCTTTAACTTTTGATAGCGAGGCCTTAAACTTTTTCCTGCTTCCTTTCTTTGCCCTTTCCGATAAATACTCTTCAGTAAGAAGAGCAGACATTTTTTCTGCCAGTGCAGTAGTGACAAACTGGTTAATGGAGATATTATCTTCCTTT
>JALUTJ010000313.1 GCA_027057985.1 Chromatiales bacterium | reverse complement strand
GAACCACATAGGTATCCGGGTGTTGCATCAGTTGCTGTAAGGTTTCGTTATACAGTTCTTTATTAAAAGCCAGCTGATAAAAATGCTGGATGATTTCAAGCCAGGGACTCAGTGGTACTGCTTCGCCTTCTTCTTCGTGGCTGGCGGTGATCAGAACTTCATCAGCGGCTTCAAGCAGACGACGGAAGTGATGAAAGCGTTCACAAAGCTGGCTGTGGGTGGTGGCAAGATCTAACTGGCTGCGCACCGCATTATTGAAAAAAGGTGTCTGGCTGGTTTTACCGGGAAGGTGATCTTTTTCCGCGCTGGCAATAATCAGGGCATCAAAACGTTGCAGCCGGCTTTGTCCCAGTCCCATCAGGCTGACCGGGCTGTTTTCCTGTTCCGGGATAAAGACGAATTTTTCCAGACTACGTCCCAGCCAGGTTCTGAAGTCATGCCAGTAAAACGCCGCTCCTGCCTGTTGCGAACTGTGTAAAAGCGTTTCAAACATTTCCAGGATACGAATACCGGCCGCATCAGCGGCAAAGGCATCCTGCATACCGATCTTGTTCAGGCTTTGTGCCAGACACTGAATAAATTTTTCAGCACTGTGCTTGCCTTTTAATAATGGCCGCAGCAGACGGGCGGCTTCATCCAGGGTATCGAGCATATGATGTAATAAGGGACTTGTCTCGGAAGACCACTGTAGTTTTTCGGCACGACGCTGAATATGGCTTTTATATTTCTGGATATTCCGCGCGATATTTTCATGGCGGATAATATCGTTTTCCAGACGGAAGCTGGCCTGTTTTACCTGTTGTGAGTCAAGTGAGACAAAGACAAAGGGCGACTTTAGCAGATCAAGCAATGCGGTGTGGGTAAAGTCTTCTTCGACACATTCCAGCCAGCGTTCCAGCACCGCGGCGGCACGGGTGGTGGAAAGTGCCCAGCCGGCATAATCCTGCAGTGGCACTCCGGCACGTTCCAGCAGGGCACGCACCCGTCTTGCCAGGCGGCGATTCTCGGTAACGATACCAATATTCTTTTTCCCTGCAATTAACCAGCGCCTTACCTGTAACTCAACCGCATGTGCCTGTTGTTCCTGGCCCTGGCAATAGAGCAGTTGCAGCCGGTCTTTAATGGTGTTGGCTTCAGCAGCAGGAAAATTTTTTACCCGCTCACTCAAAGCAGCCGTTTCATGCGCATAAACCTGATTTAAAAAACGGTTGTAACCATCCTGTGGCTTATTTTTGCAGTCGACGCAGAAGCGCTCGAGTAACTGTTTGACCGGCATATCCGGGTGATAAGCATCCTCATCCAGTTGTGAATCGGTTTGCCCATGCAGGTAAAGCCGGCAACGATTTTGTTGCAGTAGTTGTTGTAGCCATTGTTGCTCGGAAAGACTGAACTGATGGTAACCGGCAATATAGAGAAACTGTTGATTATGCTTAAGGTCTTCTGCCATACCCAGCAGGCAGGCAGTTTCATTGTCCACCAGCTTTTCAGCATTGAGCTGTTCATGCCAGGCCTGCCACAGGGTATAGACCAGCCGGGCCTCCTGCCCCAGCGCCGGGAAGGCATCCACTGAAAGTCCGTAGGCTTCGGCAATATTTTTTTCAAACAGGCTATAATCATCCGGCAGTGTTTGCAGGTTGGCGGTGAGCTGATCAAAAAGATGCAGCAGATCATCTGTGAGGTGCCAGGGACTGCCGCTGCCAGGCAGGTGACGGTGTTCACGCAGGGCATTGAACAGGATCAGTTCTCGCTGGTGCTGGCCACAGAAATGGCGGCTTCCCTGCGCATAGCGACTGAACTGGCTTTTGGCCCAGTCGCGTAGATTCGTGGTGCGAGGTAATAACAACGCGGGGTAGCCACGAAGTTGTGCCTGTTGTTGTAGCTGCTGCCTGAGCTGTTTTTCCGCATGCGGTTCAGCAAGAAGAATAACAGCCTGGCTCAGATCAGGCAGTTGTTCGCTATAGTCATCGAGCAGGTGTTGCGCCAGTAACGCCAGAGGGTTATCGGCATAGGCGACAAGGTGAACATTGTCTGGCTGCATCATCGACTGCAGCAGGCGTTATCGTTCCAGGTATTGCAGCTTGTTGGGTTTACCATCCCATTCTGCGGCATCGGGCAGGGGATCGATCTGTTCGGTAATCACCGGCCACTCGCGTGAGAGTTCTTCGTTGAGCTGGATAAAGTTTTCCATCCCTGAAGGGATCTCGTCTTCGGCAAAGATGGCTTCTGCCGGGCATTCCGGTTCACACAGGGTGCAGTCGATACATTCATCCGGGTCGATAACCATGAAGTTGGGGCCGATATGGAAACAGTCAACCGGGCAGACTTCAACACAGTCGGTATAAAGACACTTGATACAATTATCGGTTACGACATAGGTCATGACAGGACTCCTGGAAACGGGATTTTAAAAACTGCCGGCTGCAATAACCCGGCGCAGTTATCATAAAACAAATCGTGCTCAAATTCACTCACAACAACGCTTTTAAGCGGTAAACGAGATCCAGTGCCTCACGCGGCGAGAGTGCATCCGGCTGGATTTCTGCCAGTAATTTTTCTGCTTCACTTTCGTTAACCGTTTCAGTTACCGTTTCGGCAAGCGCAGGGCCGGTGGCTGTTTCATTCTCAAGCTGTTTTAGTTTTTGCTCGGCACGGCGAATTACCTCGCGTGGTACCCCGGCAAGCGTCGCCACCTGCAGACCATAGCTCTGGTTCACCGGGCCGGGCAGTACCCGGTGCAGAAACACCAGTCTGTCACCGTGCTCAACCGCTTCAAGATGAATATTGGTACAGCCGGGTAAATCATCGGCCAGCGTGGTGAGTTCAAAGTAATGGGTGGCAAACAGGGTCAGGGCTTTGACTTTCGTTGCCAGTTGTTCGGCACAGGCCCAGGCCAGAGAAAGCCCGTCATAGGTGCTGGTACCACGGCCGATCTCATCCATCAGTACCAGTGAGTGCGCGGTGGCATTGTGCAGGATATTGGCCGTTTCCGTCATTTCCACCATAAAGGTTGAACGGCCACTGGCGAGATCATCCGAAGCGCCGATGCGGGTAAAGATACGATCGATACGTCCTATTTCTGCCGACTCGGCCGGTACGAAACTGCCGATACAGGCCATCAGTACGATCAAGGCGGTCTGTCGCATATAGGTGGACTTGCCGCCCATATTGGGCCCGGTAATCAACTGCAGGTGTTGTTGCTGGGAAAGCTCGGTATCGTTGGGGGTAAAGGGCGTGTCCTGAACCTGTTCAATCACGGCATGCCGGCCCTTTTTAATTTTTATGCCGCTGCCTTCTACCAGTCGGGGACGGACATACTGCAGTATGTCAGCGCGCTCGGCGAGGTTTTGCAGTACATCCAGCTCGGCCAGGGCACGCGCCATGGCCTGAAGTTGTGGCAATGACTGGCCAAGTTCATCCAGCAGCTCGGCATAGAGACTTTTCTCCCGCGCAAGGGCGCGTTCATTGGCACTGAGCACCTTGTCTTCCAGCGCCTTGAGTTCCGGGGTGATAAAGCGCTCGGTGGCCTTGAGGGTTTGCCTGCGCTGATAATGTTCCGGTACCACCTCGGAATGCAGGCGGCTGATTTCAATATAATAGCCATGCACCCGGTTATAACCCACCTTGAGGGTATTGATGCCGGTTTGTTCTTTTTCTCTTGC